>JALDXR010000026.1:0-14655 GCA_032154865.1 Nocardioidaceae bacterium | reverse complement strand
CGGCCCGCCCGGCCCGGGCACGCCCATGTGCCAGTAGTTGTCCTCGAGACCTCGGCCCTGGATCCGCTCGTCGGGCAGCCCGGCGACCTGGCGCCACAGCGCCCGCGCCTCGTCGTCGTCGTGGTAGACGGTGACCCAGACGTGGTCGGGATCGAAGCCGTAGCCGCCCTCGTCCTGCGACCCGGTCACCAGCCGCCAGGCCAGGTCGATGGCGCCTTCCTTGAAGTAGTCGCCGAAGGAGAAGTTGCCGCACATCTGGAAGAAGGTGCCGTGGCGAGTGGTCTTGCCGACCTCCTCGATGTCGAGCGTGCGCACGCACTTCTGCACGCTGACGGCCCGGTCGTACGGCGGGGTCTGCTGGCCGAGGAAGTACGGCTTGAACGGCACCATGCCGGCGTTGACGAACAACAGGGTCGGATCGTCGTACGGCAGGGGTACGGAGGGCACGACGGTGTGCCGGTCCGCCTCGAAATGGTCGAGGAACCGCTGGCGAATCTCAGCGGAGCGCATGATGCATCACCTCATGGGACGCGAAACGATCAGGAGCGGGTGGCGGCCAGCGCCGGGCGCCGCGATGCGGCGGAATCCTCGAGCGCCGGCTGCGGAGCTCGCTCCCTCGCGTGGCCAGCGTCCACGGCGGGCAGCGCCAGCTGATGGGCGATCTGCGCCTCGCGCTCGGCCATCCCCGCCCGCACCTCGTCGGCGAACGCGCGAGCGCCGAGTCCGAGGGCGGCGACCTGATCGGTGATGCCTTCCGGCGTGAGTCGGCTGGCGAGCCGGCGAGCCTTGATCGTGGTGTAGAGGCCCGCGCTCGCGCCCGCGACGAACCAGAAGGTCCGACCCATCACCTGTACGTCGCCTCCTCGGATTGATGCACTGGTGCCATTCTGGCTGCTCGGCGCGCCGCGCGCTGTCGCATTTTGCGCCGCCGCTGATACTCGCGTCGCATCAGTGACCGGATCCGGTCCCGATTGTCGGCCCGGAGGGCGCGCCGCAGCCCATGGGCCAGCGCACTCGCGCGTACGAGCGGGCGACCCATCGTGGCGTCCACGACCTGGGCCGTGGTCGGCACGACGATGGTCCGGCCGTCGGCCGTCACGATCGCATCGGCCCGCGACGTCGGCACGGGCAGCGACAGCGTCGCCGGGGTGGCGCCGGCTCCGATCGGATCGACATCCGAACTGCCGGTGTCGAGCGGCTCCGGATAGACGACCGACTCCGACCAGGCCTCGGACTGCTGCGCCAGGCCCTCGACGGCGGTACGCAGTTCGCGCAGGTCGCGTCGCGATCGCCGCCACATGACGGCGAGGAACAGCGCGACCAACAGGGCGATCGCGGAGATCGCGACCGCCGTGGTCTCGAGCCCGGACATGCGCCCGACTTTATCGCGTGGTCCGGCGGGCTCGATCGGCGGCGAGACCGCACCACTCAACCGTCGCGCAGGATCGCCCGAATCCGCTCCAGCCGCTCACCGATCGCAGCCTCGTCGCCATGGCCGGACGGGGTGTAGTACTCCCGATCGGCGACGACGTCCGGGGCATGTTGCTGCGGGGCCACGCCACGCGGATCGTCATGTGCATAGCGGTAGTCGTGACCGTGGCCGAGATCGGCCGCACCCTTGTAGTGCGCATCGCGGAGGGCCGGTGGCACCGGCCCGATCTTGCCGGCGCGAACGTCCGAGACGGCCGCACCGATGGCCTCGACGACGGCGTTGGACTTGGGCGCGACGCTCAGCGCGATGACGGCGTGGGCCAGGTTGATCTGCGCCTCGGGCAGCCCGATCATCGCGACCGCCTGGGAGGCGGCGACGGCAGTCGTCAGGGCGGTCGGATCGGCGAGGCCGATGTCCTCACTGGCGAGGATGACCAGCCGACGCGCCAGGAATCTCGGATCCTCCCCCGCCTCCACCATCCGGGCGAGATAGTGCAAAGCGGCATCGACATCCGAGCCTCGGATCGACTTGATCAGCGCACTGGTGACGTCGTAGTGCTGGTCGCCCTTGCGGTCGTAGCGGACCGCCGCCCGGTCGACGGCGAGCGCCGCGATCTCCACGTCGATCGTGTCGCGCCCGCGCGCCTGGGCGGCCGACGCGGCGGCTTCGAGGTACGTCAGGGCCCGCCGGGCATCGCCGCCGGACAGCCGTACGAGGTGATCCCGCGCCTCGTCATCGAGCCCGACCCCATCGGCCAGGCCGCGCTCGTCGACGCGGGCCCGCTCCATCAGCTCACCGAGCAGGTCCTCGGTCAGCGGCTGCAAGGTGAGCAGCAACGACCGGGACAGCAACGGCGAAATCACCGCGAAGTGCGGGTTCTCCGTCGTCGCGCCCACCAGGGAGACCCAGCGGTTCTCGACCCCGGGAAGCAGCGCGTCCTGCTGGGACTTGCTGAACCGATGCACCTCGTCGACGAAGAGCACCGTCTCGCGACCGCCGTGGGCCAGATCCTGCCGGGCCGCGGCGAGCACCTCGCGGACTTCCTTGACCCCCGCCGACACCGCGGAGATCTCGACGAAGCGGCGGCCGGTGTGCGCCGACAGCAGCGCCGCGATGGTCGTCTTGCCGGTGCCGGGCGGACCCCACAGCAGCAGCGACATCGGCTGGTCGTCGTCGATCATCCGGCGCAGCGGCGAACCGTCCGCGAGCAGATGCTCCTGGCCGAGCAGCTCCGACAGCGCCTGCGGCCGCATTCGGACCGCGAGCGGAGCATGCTCGTGCCCCGCGTCGGTGAGGCTGCCGCCGCCCGGCTTCGGCGGTGCGCTCGGCAGATCGAACAATCCGTCGGAGTCCATCGAGCCCGACCCTACGATGCCTCGCCGACGACTCGCGTCGGTGCTAGCCGATCACGTCGTCGGCGAGGAGCTCGCTGCGGCTTCGGTTCGGTTGCGCTGCTCGGCATCGGCCCGGCGCTGCGCCTGGGCCGCGTCGTGCACCGCCTTGTCGAACGGCTCGGCGAAATGACACGCGGCCAGGTGGCCGTCGTTGCCGCCGATCTGCAGCAGCGGCGGCTCCTGCTCGGCACAGATGTCCTGGGCCTTCCAGCAGCGGGTCCGGAACCGGCAGCCGGACGGCGGGTTGATCGGGCTCGGCACGTCGCCCTCGAGCCGGATCCGGTCCCGGCGGCCACCGACCTGGGCCTGCCCGACGTCCGGGATGGCTGACAGCAGCGACTGCGTGTAGGGATGGTGGGCGTTGTTGTAGATCGAGTCCCGGTCACCGATCTCGACGATCTTGCCGAGGTACATCACCGCCACCTGCGGGCAGAAGTGCCGGACCACCGCGAGGTCGTGGGCGATGAAGAGGAACGCGAGGTCGAACTCCTTCTGCAGGTCCTGCAGGAGGTTGATCACCTGGGCCTGGATCGACACGTCGAGCGCCGAGACCGGCTCGTCCGCCACGAGCAGCTTCGGCTGGAGCGCCAGGGCTCGGGCGACGCCGATGCGCTGCCGCTGACCGCCGGAGAACTCGTTCGGGTAGCGGTTGTAGTGTTCCGGGTTGAGGCCGACGAGCTTCAGGATCTCCTGGACCCGGCTGAGCTCCTTGCCCTTCGGCACCACGTTGTGCACCCGCATCGGGGTGGCCACGATCGTGCCGACGGTGTGACGCGGATTCAGCGAGGTGTAAGGGTCCTGGAAGATCATCTGCACGTCCCGGCGGAACGGCAGCATCTGCTTGGCCGACAGCGGGGCCAGGTCGGTGCCGTCGAAGACCATCGAGCCGCTGGTCGGCTCGTAGAGCTTCGTGATGACCCGGCCCGTGGTGGTCTTGCCGCAGCCGGACTCGCCGACCAGGCCGAGCGACTGGCCCCGGCCCACGGTGAACGAGACGCCGTCGACCGCCTGGACCTGCCCGATCACCCGCCGGACTACGCCGGACGACTTGACCGGAAAGTGCTTGACGAGGTCTTTTACCTCGAGCAGCGGCTCGCCGTTTTGGACCGCGCCGGAGCTCGACTGGGTGGCGGGCGACACGGCTCCGGAATCACTGGCCATCGGCTGAGCCCTCCTTGACCGACGCTCGGGACAAGACCTCGACAGCGGATCCGCGTAAGTGACACCGCGTGAGGTGCCCACGGCCTTCCGCCGCCGGCAGGAACTCGGGCAGCTCCCGCTCACAGAGGTTACCCGGGACCTCACCGGTGAAACGGCAGCGGGGATGGAACGGGCACCCGCTCGGCGGGGTGAGCATGCTCGGTGGCGTGCCCGGGATGGGAAGCAGTGGCAGGTCGGGGTCGGACACCAACTCGGGCACGCTCTCGAGCAAGCCCCATGTGTACGGCATCTGGGGATTGGAGAGGATCGTCTTGCAGGTGCCGAACTCGACGCCGCGGCCGCCGTACATCACGAGCACGTCGTCGGCCATCTCGGCGATGACGCCGAGGTCATGGGTGATGAAGACGATGGCGGAGCCGAAGTCCCGCTGCAACTCCTGCAGCAGATCGAGGATCTGCGCCTGGACGGTCACGTCGAGTGCCGTGGTCGGCTCGTCGGCGAAGAGCAGCTTCGGGTCGTTGACCAGTGCCATCGCGATCATGGCGCGCTGCCGCATGCCTCCGGAGAACTGATGCGGATAGTCGCGGGCGCGCTGGTCCGGCTGCGGGATCCCGACCCGATCCAGCATCGACACGGCCTTGTCCCATCCGTCGCGCTTGGACGCCGACGGGTGGTGGGTCCGGTAGGCCTCGGAGATCTGGGCACCCACGCGGTAGAACGGGTGCAGCGCCGACAAGGCGTCCTGGAAGATCATCGCGACCTGGTTGCCGCGCAGCCGGCGCATGCGGTTCTCGCTCAATCCGACGATCTCGGTGCCGCCGACCCGGATCGAACCGCTGATGCGAGTCCGCTTCGCGTCGTGAAGTCCGACGACCGCCATGCTCGACACCGACTTGCCGGATCCGGACTCACCGACGATGCCGAGCGTCTTGCCCATCTCCACCTGGTAGCTGAGCCCGGTGACGGCGTGCACCAGGCCGTCGGCCGTCGGGAACTTGACCGTCAGGTCATCGACGACCAGGTACGGCTCGCCGGCCGTCGGTTCGAATGCGGTGGGGTCCTCCTTGGACTCCGTCACCGTTCCCGTCGTCGTCACGTCAGCCTCACTCGGGGATCGATCGCGGTGTACAGGATATCGACGACCAGGTTGGCAACCACGACGAGCATGGCGCTGATCAACACCACAGCCGACAGCACCGGGAAGTCGATGATGCCTTCGATGGAGTCCAGGGCCAGCTTGCCGACGCCGTCGATCTCGAAGATCGCCTCAGTGAAGATCGCGCCGGCCAGCAGGGTCGCGATATCCAGACCGAAGATGGTCACGACGGGCACGATGGCCGCGCGAAGGCCGTGTTTGAAGGTCGCCCGGCGACGGGACAATCCCTTCGCCATCGCCGTTCGGACATAGTCCTCATTCAGGACTTCCACCATCGAACCGCGACTGAATCGGGCATAGACCACCATGTTGGCCGTCGCCAGCACGATCCATGGCAACAACAGACCGGAGAACCAGGCGGCGGGATTCTCGGACAGCGGCGTATATCCACTGTCGGGGAATATCCCCCATTTGTTGATGAGGTAGATCCAGGCGAGCAGCGCGAAGAGGTAGTACGGAATCGAGCTGATCAGCAGGCTACCGGCGACCAGACCTCGGTCCGCGCCCGTTCCCCGATGTCTCGCCGCGACCGACCCGACGACGATGCCTACGACGAAATAGAGCGCGGCGCCGATCAGCACCAATGACGCCGTTGCCGGAAGGGCCGCCGTGATGAGGCCGCGGACTTCCTGCTTCCGGTTGTAGGAGATGCCGAGGCACGGAGCGTCACACTCGTACGTCACCCCGAGGTCGATCTCGCGGTCGACGAACAGGCCTTTGGCCCACGCGCCGTACTGACTGACGCCGCTCTGGTTGAGGCCGAGGCCCTCCTCGATGGCAGCCCGCTTATCCTGCGTGCAGCGGCCCTGTTCAGAGCACAGCTGTCCGGCCGGATCCGAGGGACCGTAGAAGAACATCGCGAAGGTCGCCATCGAGATGACCACCACGACGATGACCGCCGCAATCAACCGGCGCACGATGTAGCCGAACAATGTCCACCGCCTCGTTCGATGTCACCGTGGGTGGTGCGGCGCATCGGCTGCGCCGCACCACCAGCACGGGGTTTCTATCAACTCCTCATAGGGCTACTGCTGAGCCCACATGTCCTTGAAGGTCGGCATGCCGAAGGCGGGGTCGACGTCCATGTTCTGGACGGCCGAGCCGCGGCCCTGGATGGCACCGGTGTAGTAGACCGGAATCGCAGGCAGGTACTTCTGCTGCATCATCTTCTCCAGGTCGTTCCACGCCGTGGCCTGCTCGGTCGCATCGGTGATCTGGTTGATCTCCGCGATCCGCTGGTCGACCGACTTCTCCGAGAACACGGAGTAGTTGGCCGCGAGGCCCTCCGCATCCAGGTTGGTGGTCTGGAACAGCGGCGGCATCCACGAACCACCGGACGGGAAGTCCGAGCACCAGCCGGCGAACCGGAGGTTGAGGCTGGAGTCGACTTCCTCGCGCTCGGTCGAGTAGGCCTCGGTGGTGGTCGCCACTGGTCGCACGGAGAATCCGGCTTCCTCGAGACCCTTCACCACCTGGTCCTTCTGGGCCACTGCCTCTTCGTCGTCACGCTGGTAGAGCCAGGTGATCTCGTACTCGCCAGGGTCGTATCCGGCCTTCGCCAGCAGCTCCTTGGCCTTGGCGGGGTCGGTCTTTCCAGGCTCCAAGCCCGGGGTGACGTTGTACTCCACCCGGCCCGGGATACCAGGCGGCATGATGTTCGAGGTCGGATACTCCGCAGTCGCCCCGATGACCTCACCACCGGCCTCCAGGAAGGCCTCGTAGGGGAAGCCGTAGGCAAGCGCCTGACGGACCTCGATCTCGGTGACCTTGCGGTAGTCCGGCGCGAGGAACCAGGTGCAGGCCTCAGGACCTGGCACCAGACGGTCCGGCGCGTCCTGCTTCATCCGCAGGTACGTGCTGGCCAGCAGGTCGTCGAAGGTCAGCGCGGCCGGCTGGGAGTCCTCGAGAATGATGTTGTCGATCTTCGCCGTGTCGGTGTCGAAGTCCATGTTCCACTGGTCGACGTACTGGTGCCGGCCTGGGTCGGAGTTCGGGTCCCACTCCGGGTTCTTGACCAGGGTGAGCTCCTTCTCCGGGACGTAGTTGTCGAACATGTACGGACCGGTGGCCAACGGGTGGTTGACGTACTCCTTCAGCTCGGCCTGGGTGTCGATGGCGTCCTCGGGGATGGGGCCCATCGCTCCGAACGATCCCCAGTACGGCATGTCCGGGAACGGGCAGGCCATCTTGTAGGTGATCTCGTTGCCGTTGATCTCGACGCCGTCGTACTCGGGACCGCTCTGGTAGTAGCCCTCGTACAGTTCCTTGTCGCTGGGGTCGCAACCGCCGTGCAGGAAGAAGTTGTTGCTGTAGGTCGCGCCCTCGGGGAACGTGTGACGGTCCATCGACAGCATCGCGCCGGTGGCGAAGTCTTCCATCTCCACCGGGTCGCCGTTCTCGTACTTGATGCCCTCACGGATCGTGAACGTCCACTCGGTGTTGTCCTCGTTGGGCTCCCAGGACGTCGCGAGGTCCGGGATCAGGGTGATGTCGTCGGTGTCCTTGTTGTAGACGAACTGCGTCAGGGACCGGTTGACCAAGCCAGACGAGATCGCGCCGGCGTTCGTGTAGTAGACCTCGGACGGCATCATCGTGTTGAGGCCGGCGTCGCTGTAGACGTCGACGGTGCCGCCCTCGGCCGCGCCTTCGACCGGCGGTGCGGGGCCCTCGGAGCGGGTCATGTCGATGACCTGGCCCTTGCCACCGCCCTCTTGGAACTCCTCGGTGTCACCGCTACCGCTGTCGCTGCCGCTACCACACGCGGCCACCACCATTAAGGCGCCGACAGCGGCAGCGATTGTTGGTTTGTTCCACCGCATGTATTGATCATCCTTTCTCGGTTGACGACGCGACCCCGAGCGTGACGCTCATCGTCGTGTCTTGGGATCGAAGGCATCCCGGATCGAGTCGCCCAACAGGTTCAGCGCGACAACCAGGACCATCACCGTGATGATGGGCGCCCATAGATAGATCGGGTAGAAGTCGTAATCGAGCTGGGCTTCGTTGATCGTCTGCCCGAGCGACGGCACCCCGGTGATGCCGATCCCGAGGTACGACAGCGCGGCCTCCAAGGCCACGAAGTTCGGCAGCATCAACGAGATCGACACCACGATCGGTGCGATCAGGTTCGGCAGCAGCTCCTTGAAGAGAATCCGGCGGGTGGGCACACCGATCACCCGGGCCGCCTGGATGAATTCTCGCTCCCGTAACGAGAGCACTTCGGCCCGAATGATCCGGGCGAGGTACATCCAGCCGAGGACGACCAAGACGGTGATCACCGCGATGACCGACGCCCAGTTCAAGGCGGTCGGATTCTCGGCGAACCGCTGGGTGAGGATCGGGCCCAGTGTGAGGGCGCCCAAGATGAACGGGAAGGCGAGGAACGTGTCGATGGTGAACGACATCCCACGGTCGAGCCAGCCATGGGCGAAACCGGAGACCAGGCCGATGATGACGCCGATGAGCGTGGCGCCCACGGCCGAGATCGTGGCCACGAGCAGCGAGGTGCGCAGGCCGTAGAGCAGCCGGGCCAGGTTGTCATAACCGGTCTGCGGCTCCAGGCCCAGCGGATGGTCCCATGTGAACGCGTTCAACGGCGGGCCGATCGCGGGGTAGCCGCCGGTGCCGATCACCTCGGCGGTGTCGGTGCAGTCCGAGTCCGGACAGATGTCGAGGGCGCCGGTGATCAGGGGCGCCAGGACGCCGAGCAGGACCAGGATCGCGACGACCACGCCGGAGATGATCGCCACCTTGTCGTGACGCAGCCGCTCGAGTGCGATCTGCGTGGGTGATCGGCCATGGATCGCACCGGGCTTCGGCTCGTCAATCAACTCCTCGGCATGGAGGGTTCCCTCGGCTTCGATACCCGGCAGAGCCATGGACACCTCCTGGTCGAGCGGCTTGCAAGCCGGCGCAGTCGGGATCGTTCCGATGCGCCGAGCGGGACTCTAGACGACCCGCTCAGCAACTACGGAATAGAGCAGGTAACGATCCTGAAACGCTTGATCTCCGACCGGAAGTAGAGGTGTCACATCGACGCTGAGTCGGCACGACTTTCGTCCGGTTTCGCGTCGATTCCCGCCTCCCGCCGTTGCGCCGCTGTGATGGGGGTCGGCGCCCCCGTCAGCGGGTCGCCACCCGAGGCCGTCTTCGGGAAGGCGATGACGTCGCGGATCGAGTCGGCGTCGGCGAGCAGCGCGCACAGCCGATCGAGACCGATCGCGATCCCGCCGTGCGGTGGTGGGCCGTACTCGAACGCCTCCAGCAGGAAGCCGAACTGCCCCTTGGCCTGCTCCTCAGTCAATCCGAGCACGTCGAAGACCCGCTGCTGGACGTCGGGGCGGTGGATCCGGATGCTGCCGCCGCCGAGCTCCGTGCCGTTGAGGACGATGTCGTACGCGCGACTCAGCGCCTCGCCGGGCTGCTTCTCGAAGCGGTCGACCCACTCGTCGTTCGGCGCGGTGAACGGATGGTGTACCGAGGTCCAGCCGTCGTCGGTCGCCTCGAACATCGGCGCCTCGACGACCCAGACGAACTCCCACCGCGACTCGTCGATCAGATCGCAACGGGCCCCGATCTCCAGCCGCGTCGCGGCCAGCAGACCGAGGGCATCGGCGCGTAGGCCCGCGGCGAAGAAGATGCAGTCGCCGGGCTTCGCGCCGGTGTGCTCGACGAGCCCGGCGCGTTCGGAGTCCGACAGGTTCTTGGCCACCGGGCCGCCGAGCTCGCCGTCGTCGCCGACCAGCACGTACGCCAGCCCCTTGGCGCCGTGCGACCGCGCCCACTCCTGCCAGGCATCCAGCTCCCGCCGGGCCTGTGAGCCGCCGCCTGGCATGACGACAGCACCGACATACCAGTCATCGGAGCCGGCACCAGGCGGAAGGAAAACTCTAAACGGCGTCTGTGCGAAGTACGCCGTGCAGTCGACCAACTCGCAGCCGAATCGCAGGTCGGGCCGGTCGATGCCGAACCGGCGCATCGCCTCCGCGTACGTCATCCGCGGGATCGGCGTCGTCACCTCGACGTCGAGTAGCTCGCGCCACAGCCGCACCAGCACCTGCTCGGTCAGGTCGAGCACGTCGTCGACGTCGCAGAAGCTCCACTCGATGTCGAGCTGGGTGAACTCCGGCTGCCGGTCGGCCCGGAAGTCCTCGTCCCGGAAGCAGCGGACGATCTGGTAGTAGCGCTCGAGCCCGGCGACCATCAGCAGCTGCTTGAACAACTGCGGCGACTGCGGGAGGGCGTACCACTTGCCGGGCTGCAGCCGGACCGGGACGACGAAGTCGCGAGCGCCCTCCGGCGTCGAGCGCGTGAGGTACGGCGTCTCGATGTCGAGGAAATCGTGCGCGCTCATCACCTCGCGGATGATTCGCGTGACATCGGCGCGGAGCCGGAGGTTGCGCGTCATCTCGGGTCGCCGCAGGTCGAGGTAGCGATACCGCAGGCGCACCTCCTCGTTGACCGGCGTCGCCTCGTACTCCTCGACCGGGAACGGCAGCGCCGCCGCCGCACTGAGGATCTCGACCGTGTCGGCGACGACCTCGATCTCGCCGGTCGGCAGGTTGGGGTTCTCGTTGCCCTCGGGCCGCCGGCGCACGTCGCCGACCACGCGGAGGCAGTACTCAGAACGCAGCGGGCTGGCGGCCTCCTCATCGCGGATCACGACCTGGACCACGCCGCTGGCGTCCCGCAGGTCGATGAACGCCACTCCCCCGTGATCGCGCCGCCGTGCCACCCACCCGGTCAGCGTGACGCTGGAGTCGATGTCGGCGGCGCGCAGAGCGCCTGCGTCATGGGTACGGATCACGTGTCGCGCTCCTTCGTGACGATGCGAGGTCGGAGGTCGGCGGGGGGCGGCTGCCAGGCGTCGGGGTCGGCATCGACCTGGTCGCCGGAGCGGATGTCCTTGACCTGGTGGCTCTCTGCCGATCCCGGCGACGGTGGGAACCAGACGTACGGGATGCCGCGCCGGTCGGCGTGGCGGATCTGCCGGCCGTACTTGGCCGCGGCCGGCGCCACCTCGGTCGGGATGCCCCGGGATCGCAGCCTGGCGGCGACGTCGCGACTGGCGGCCCGCGACGCGTCGTCGGGCACGGCGACGAGCACGCAGGACGGCACACTGCGGTCGGCGTCGATCAGCCCACGAGCGACGAGTGGCGCCAGCAATCGGGTGATGCCGAGGGAGATGCCGACCCCGGGGTAGGTCGACCGGCTGTCGCTGGCCAGCGAGTCGTAGCGGCCGCCGGCACAGATCGACAGCGAGCCGTGCTCGGCCGTGAATCCCTCGAACACGGTGCCGGTGTAGTAGTCGAGCCCGCGGGCGATCTTGAGGTCGGCGACGACCCGGAACCGGTCGGAGTTGGCTGGCGCGGCCGCCTCGACGGCCTGGACGAGCTCGTCGAGACCGGTGTCCAGCAGCGGGTGCGTCACACCGAGCTTGCGTACGTCGTCGGCGAACGACGCGTCGTCACAGTTGATCTGCGCCAGGTCGAGGCAGGCTCCGGCCTGGTCGGAGCTGAGCCCGAGGTTCACCAGCTCCTCGCGTACGGCGTCGGCGCCGATCTTGTCGAGCTTGTCGATGGCCCGCATCACGGCCGTCGGGTCACCGATGCCCAGGCCCCGATAGAAGCCCTCGATGAGCTTGCGGTTGTTGACCCGCAGCGTGATCGGCGGCAGCGGCAGCCGGCTGAGTGCCTCGGCCATCACGATCGTGACCTCGATGTCGGCGTCGAGGTGCAGGTCGTCGCGTCCGATGATGTCGATGTCGGCCTGGGTGAACTCGCGGTAGCGGCCCTCCTGCGGCCGTTCGCCCCGCCAGCAGCGCTGGATCTGGTAGCGGCGCAGCGGGAAGTGCAGGTGCCCCTGGTGCTCGAGGACGTAGCGGGCCAGCGGCACGGTGAGATCGAAGTGCAGTCCGACACCGGCGTCGCCTTCGTCGGCCTCGGCCTGCAGCCGGCGCAGGACGTAGACCTCGTGCGACGTCTCGCCCTTGCGCATCAACTCCTCGAGCGGCTCGACCGACCGGGTCTCGATCGACGCGAAGCCGTGCAGCTCGAAGGTCTCCCGCAGGGTGTCGATGACGGTCAGCTCGGCGGCGCGTTGGCTCGGCAGGAACTCGGGGAATCCCGAGAGCGGGGTGCGTTTCGACATGGGTGTTATAGGCCTCGGCTCGGGCCGCTCGGCGCCTCGGAGAGTTCGGCGAGGAAGGGGTTCGTCGCGCGCTCGCGGCCGATGGTCGTCTGGGGTCCGTGGCCGGGAAGTACGACGATCCGGTCGTCCAGCGGCAGCACCTTGTCGTGCAGGCTGCGCAGCATGGTCGGATGGTCGCCGCCCGGCAGGTCGGTGCGTCCGATCGAACCGGCGAACAGCAGGTCCCCGGAGTACATGACCTCGGGCACGTCCTCGGGTCCGTCGTAGGCGGTACGGAACGACACCGACCCCCTGGTATGCCCGGGTGTGTGGTCGACGACGAACTCGATGCCGGCCAGGGTGAGCGTCGCGGCGTCGGTGAGCTCGCGTACGTCGTCGGGCTCGGCGAAGGAGTAGTCCGAGCCGAGCAGCAGACCCGCCGAGTCCGGCGAGATGCCGGCCATCGGGTCGGTCAGAAGGTGCCGGTCGTCCGGGTGGAGATAGGCCGCGGACTCGTAGGAGCCGGCCACCGGTACGACGCACCAGACGTGGTCGATATGTCCGTGTGTGAGAAGGATGCTCACCGGCTTGAGCCGCTGCTCGCGTACGACCTCGGCGACTCCGTCGCTGGCGTCCTTCCCCGGATCGACGATGACGCACTCGGCGCCCGGCTCGGTGGCCACGACATAGCAGTTGGTCGCCCAGGGACCGGCGGGAAACGCGGCGATCAGCACGGCACACGAGACTACGCGAGCGGGGCCGAATGCTACGAATCGATTGCGATGCGACACGAAGGGTGGTCGTGCTCCTAGACTTGCCGGTCGTGGTCACCAAGAAGGAACGCCGGCGCATGCTGGCCCGAGAGCACTACCAGCGGCAGCAGGTGCGACGGGCGGCCAAGGACAGACGCCGTCGGATCCGCAACATCGTGGTTGGGGTCATCGTGGTCTTGGCCCTGGTCATCGCCATCGGGTGGCTGCTGAAGGCGAAGGTCTTCGACGATGACTCGGCCTCGTCGCCGACCCGCTCCGGTGCGGTGTCGACGATCCACCGCGGAGTGTCGCCATGAGCGCGCAGAGTCCCTGGGGCCGCATCGACTCCGAGGGCACGGTCTACGTCAAGACGCGCGAGGGCGAGCGGGTCGTCGGCCAGTGGCCGGATGCCGATCCGGACGAGGCGATGGCGTTGTTCACCCGGCGTTACGAGGGTCTGCGGGTCGAGGTCGAGCTGCTGGACAAGCGCATCCGCGGTGGGTCGCTGTCCCCGGAGCAGGCCGAGACGACCGTGAAGACCGTACGCGAGACGGTGGCCACGGCCGCGGCCGTCGGCGATCTGGACGCGCTGCTCGACCGGCTGGACGCGCTCGGCCCGGTGATCACCGAGCAGCGGGAGTCCCGCAAGGCGGCCAAGGCCGAGCGAACCGCGCAGGCCCGTGAGACGAAGGAGCGCATCGTCGTCGACGCCGAGCGGATCGCCGCCGGCACCGACTGGCGCGGCGGGGCCGACAAGCTCCGCGCCCTGCTGGACGAGTGGAAGACGCTGCCGCGTCTCGACAAGGCGACCGACGACCCGCTGTGGCATCGGTTCTCCAGCGCCCGTACGGCGTTCACCCGCAAGCGCAAGCAGCAGTTCGCCGAGCTCAACGAGAAGCGGCAGGGCGCCAAGCACGTCAAGCAGCGGCTGCTCGAGGACGCGGAGCGGCTGTCCAACTCGACCGACTGGGGGGCGACGTCGAGGGCGTACCGCGACCTCATGCAGCAGTGGAAGGCCGCCGGTCCGGCGCCGCGGTCCGACGAGGAACGGCTGTGGACCGCGTTCCGAGCGGCGCAGGACAAGTTCTTCACCGCCCGCGATGCGGCCAACGCCGAGCTCGATCGGGAGTTCGCCGCCAACGCCGAGACGAAGCGGGCCATCCTGGAAGAGGCCGAGAAGCTCGTGCCGGTCCAGGACGCTGCCGATGCGCGGTCGGCGTTCCGGCCCTTGTCGGAGCGCTGGGACGCGGCCGGCAAGGTGCCGCGGGGCGAGATCCGCGAGCTCGAGGGCCGGATGCGCGCGATCGAGAACGCGATCCGCGAGGCCGAGGACGTTCACTGGCAGCAGACCAATCCCGAGGCCCGCGCCCGGGCCGCCGACACGGTGGCGCAGCTCGAGACGTCGCTGGCCGACCTGCGTACCAAACTCGACAAGGCGAAGTCCGTCGGCAACGACAAGTTGGCCCGGGAGGCCGAGCAGGCCATCGAGGCCCGCGAGGCCTGGCTCGTCGAGGCCCGCAAAGCCCTCGCCGACTTCTCCTGACCCCTCCCGACGATCCGCCACTGCGACAGCCACCATCCGCCACTGCGACAGCCACCATCCGCCACTGCGACAGCCACCATCCGCCACTG
>JALDXR010000383.1:0-4247 GCA_032154865.1 Nocardioidaceae bacterium | reverse complement strand
ACCTAGGACGATCCGTCACTTGGGCTCCGACGGTCCGCCGACATGCGATGGATCGTCCCGGTGGCTAGGGCAAGCTCTCCTCACGGCACGTCGATACGGTCGGTCGGGGCCGGCGGGTACGGGTCGTTCGCGGTGAGGAAGTTCGCCAGCGCATCGATGTCGAGCCCGCCGAAGTGCTTGTTCGTGCCGGCGGCGAAGGTCGGGAAGTTGTCACCGCCGTCGGACAGGAACGAGTTGCACACCACCCGGTAGGTCGCCGCCGGATCGATCGGCTCGTCGGCGACGCCGTCGCGGGCCGCGTCGACCATCACGGTGCTGGTGTCGACCCGTTGGCCGGGCGGCTGGCTGGGATCCCAGGTGTAGGTGATGCCGGACACCTGCAGGACCTTGGGAGCCGTCTGGTTGGGCCCGGCCCACTGCTCCTCGAGCAGATCGAGGATCTGCTGACCGGTCAGATCCATCGACACGTCGAAGTTGTTGAACGGCTGCACGGTGAATGCGGATCCGAACGTGACCTCACCACCAGGCGCGAGCAGGTCGGCCCGTATGCCGCCCGGGTTCATGAACGCGATCTGCGGCTCGACGCCGGCGGCCGGTCCGGAGTCCGGGATGGTCGTCTCGTCGGCCTTCTGCGCGTCGGCGATCAGGTTGCCGAGTGACGATTCACCCGACGCGTCGTTGGTTCTCGAGATGACCTCGGCGCCGTCGACGTGGCCGATGACCTCGTTGGCGATCGGCTCGACGAGCGTTTTGTACTTGGTGATCAGGTTGGTGATCCCGGCCACCGGCTCGACGGAGTCGTCGTTGGTGACGATCTTGTTCTGCGCGAACGCTGCCGGCCGCACGATGTCACGCGTGCTCTTGTTGAGCAGCAGGTGGACGTCGGTCACGATCCGGCCGAACGACGACGCGCTGGTCATCAGCCGCGGGTTGCCCGCCGGGTCCGTCACCGTGCAGTTGTACGGCTGGTGGGTGTGGCCCGAGATGACAGCGTCGATCTGCGGGCTCAGGCTACGCGCGATGTCCATGCCCGGACCGGACACACCGGTGCAGCCGTCGTACGCGCTCGGGTCGGTCGGGACACCACCCTCGTGCAGCAGGACGACGATCGCCTTGACGCCCCGGGCACGGAGCTTCGGGACCAGCGCGTTGGCGGTCTCCACCTCGTCGGCGAAGCGGAGGCCCTCGATGCCGGACTTGGTGACGATCGATGGTGTGCCCTCGAGGGTCATGCCGATGAAGCCGACCTTGACGCCCTGGACCTTGACCACCTTGGTCGCGGGGAACAGCGTCGGCCGGGGGCGGTTGCCCTGGTTCTCCCAGAAGACGTTCGCGGACAGGTAGCGGAAGTCCGCGCCCGTGAACGGGTTCTGCGGGTCGGGGCAGGAGTTCTGGTTGTTCTCGCCGTCGCCGTCGTCCAGGCAGCCGCCGCGCTGCATCCGCAGCAGCTCCTGCCAGCCCTCGTCGAACTCGTGGTTGCCCACGGAGGCCACGTCGAGGCCCATCTTGTTCATCGCCTCGATCGTGGGCTCGTCGTGGAAGGCGGCCGAAACCAGGGGCGACGCACCGATCAGGTCGCCCGCGGCCACGGTGAGCGTGTTGGCGCCGTTGGCCTTCGCCTGGTCCCGCAGCAGCTTGAGGTGGCGGGCGAGGAACTCCGCACCGCCCGCGGGCGTGTTGTTGATCCGGCCGGATGAGCTCGTGGACGGAATGCGCTCCAGATTGCCGTGGAAGTCGTTGATGGCCAGCAGGTCGAGTTTGACCAGGCGGGCGTTGTTGGACTTCTGTGCGGTCAGCCGGTGATAGGTGCTGCGGGCCGAGTCGGAGTCGGTGTCCGCGCTGCTGCCGATGGCTGAGCCTGGCATCCCCGCGATCGTCGTCGCGAGCGCCGCGAGGACTCCCACCGTTCCGGCGACCGCGCGACGCCGGTTGAGCGTGATCATGTGAATGTCCATCCCCTCGACGATTTGGCACAGGTCGTCGGCAACTTACATCGCCGAACGGGACACGGCCACCGGTTCGGGTCGAGACTTCGACGAACCTTTACGTTGTGTCCGTGAGCCGTCCAGAACCGCCGCCTGGGGATGCGCCCGACGATGCGATCGAGGTGGCGCCCGCCCTGACAGCCGCCGACGTCACCGCGATCCACGAGATCGTGACCGCCGCGGCTGCGACCGACGGTGTCACGCCGCTCCACGAGCCCGCGATGTTGCAGGTGACGACGGAGAAGCAGGATCACGTGTCGCACCTGCTCGCCCGCCAAGACGGCCGCCTGATCGGGTACGCCCAGCTGGACAAACGTGACCCTGCGGCGCCGCATCTGGAAATCGTGGTCGCGCCGCCCGCGCGGCGGCAGGGCTTCGGTCAGGCACTCGTTTCGCGGGCCCGAGCGGCGGTGTCTCCGCTGGCCCTGGAGCTGTGGTCGCACGGCGACCAGCCGGCCGCGGCTGCTCTGGCCGCCCGACTCGGGTTCCTTCGGGTACGTGAGCTGTGGCTGATGCGACGCGACCTCGCCGACCTGCCGCCCGTACCGGACGTGGCACCGACCCGGATCCGTACATTTCGACCCGGCGAGGACGAGGAGCCCTGGCTGAAGCTCAACGCCAGGGCTTTCGCCGACCATCCGGAGCAGGGCCAGATGACCCGCGCCGATCTGGATCGGCGAATGGCGCAGCCGTGGTTCGACCCTGAGGGGTTCCTTGTCGCCGAGCGGGACGGCCGGATGGTCGCCTTCCACTGGACGAAGGTGCATGGCGGCGAGCCGCCGATCGGCGAGGTCTACGTCGTCGGCGTCGACCCGGACGCGCAGGCCCTCGGCCTCGGGCGAGCCCTGACCCTGGCCGGTTTACACCATTTGCACGACAAGGGACTCACCACGGTCGTGCTCTACGTCGAAGCCGCCAACGCCGCGGCGATCGCCCTCTACAGCCGACTCGGCTTCGCCCACACCACCACCGACATCATGTACCGCGGCTAACCCCCGACGTAAGCAGAGTCACTCGACGTTCACAAAACAGTGGCACCCTTGGGTGTATGGCCGTGGAGGAAGTGGAAGCTGAGGCAAGCGCACTGCGCACCGAGCTGACCCACGCCCCCGACGACGGCCCGTCCGACACCCACGTCAGTACGGTCCCCCGCGAGTCCTTCGACGTCGAGCCGCCGTACCAGGCCGAGGACGTCCAGCTTCCGGCCGACCGGTTCCTCGACCGGGAGCTGTCCTGGCTCGCGTTCAACCAGCGCGTCCTCGAGCTCGCCGAGGACGAGGACCAGCCGCTGCTCGAGCGGGTCCGGTTCGCGGCCATCTTCGCGAGCAACCTGGACGAGTTCTTCATGGTCCGCGTCGCGGGTCTCAAGCGGCGGATCGCCGCCGGAGTCGCCGTGCCCGGAGCCAGCGGGATGCGGCCGCGCGAAGTGCTCGACAACATCCTGCGAGACAGCCGGGAGCAGATGGAGCGGCATGGCCGTCTCTTCCATGACGAGTTGGTGCCGACGCTCGCTCGGGCCGGCATCGAGCTGCTCCGCTGGGACGACCTGAAGGACGAAGAGCAGTCCGAAGCTCGCGAGCTGTTCTCCGAGCGGATCTACCCGGTGCTGACGCCACTGGCCGTGGACCCGGCCCATCCGTTCCCGTACATCTCGGGCCTGTCGCTCAACCTGGCCGTCGCGGTTCGCAATCCGGAGTCGGGCAAGCAGCACTTCGCCCGGGTCAAGGTGCCGCCGATCTTCCCGCGCTGGATCCCGGTCGCGGAGCACCGCTTCGTGCCGATCGAGGACGTCATCGCCGCCCACCTGGACCGGCTGTTCCCGGGGATGAACGTACTGGGCCACCACACCTTCCGGGTGACCCGCAACGAGGACCTCGAGGTGGAAGAGGACGACGCCGAGAACCTGCTCCAGGCGCTGGAGAAGGAGCTGCTCCGGCGCCGATTCGGTCCGCCGGTACGGCTCGAGCTCGAGGAGTCGATCGACCCACACGTACGCGATCTGCTGGTCGAGGAGCTCGACGTCAACGAGGCCGAAGTGATCGCGCTTCCGGGACCGTTGGACCTCGAGGGCCTGAACGCCATCGCGGACCTGGACCGGCCGGAGCTGAAGTATCCCCCGTTCGTGCCCGGGATCCATCCCGACCTGGCCGAGGTCGAGACCGCGAGCCCGGCCGACATGTTCGCGGCCCTCTCGCAGCGCGACGTCTTGGTCCATCACCCGTACGACTCGTTCGCCACCAGCGTGCAGCGGTTCATCGAGCA
>JALDXR010000382.1:0-4251 GCA_032154865.1 Nocardioidaceae bacterium | reverse complement strand
GGCCGGGGCCGACGTACTTGCGGGGATCGACGAGCGACTCGTCTCGCGCCAGGGCGTCGCGTAGGGCCGCGGTCATCACCTTGTTCAACTGCGTCGCGATGTTGACCTTGGCCATGCCACGCGCCACCGCCCGCGCCAGGCCGTCGTCGGGGACGCCGGAGGAGCCGTGCAGGACCAGCGGCACGCCGACCGCCTTGGCCAGCCGCGCGATGAGGTCGTCGTCGAGTACGGCGTCGCGAGTCAGCATGGCGTGCGACGAGCCGACGGCCACGGCCAACGCGTCGACGTCGGTCGCCTCGACATAGGCCGCCGCGTCGATCGGATCGGTCCTCGCGCCGGGCGCATGCGCACCGTCCTTGCCGCCGACCTCACCAAGCTCCGCCTCGACCCAGACACCGCGATCGTGGCACCACGCCGCGACTGCCTTCGTGGCCGTGACGTTGTCGTCATGCGGCAGCGCCGACGCGTCGTACATCACCGACCCGATGCCCAGTGCCACGGCCTCCTGGACGAGCTCGGCCGACGTCGCATGATCGAGATGGACCACGACCGGAGTCGCGGCGTCGTCGGCCAGCCGCCGGCAGGCCAGCGCGATCGGACCAAGGCCCCGGTGATAGGCGACGGTGTTCTCCGAGATCTGCATGACGACGGGCCGGCCGGCGGCCTCGGCCCCCGCGACGATCGCCTCGGCGTGCTCGAGCTGGATGACGTTGAAGGCTCCGATCGCACCGTCGGGCCGGACCCGGTCGAGTGCCTCGGCCATGGACCCGCCTGTCATGCGGCTCCTCCCATGTCGATCGGACCCCGTCTGGCGAGCAGCGCGGCTCCCACGACACCGGCGCGGGCGCCGAAGCGCGCGGCGACGAGCGGCGGCGCCGCGACGACTCGGCATCGGGTGCCGAGGGCAGAGCGCAACGGGTCCAGCCACGCCTCTCCCGCGTCGGCGAGCCCACCGCCCAGCACGATCCGCGCCGGGGCCATCAACTGCACGAGCCCGGCCAGACCGTCGGCCAGTGCGGCGGTCGCCTCGGTGACGACTGACCGGGCGACCACGTCGTCCTCGGCCAACGCGAATACGTCCGCGGCGCCCGCTACGGTCCGGCCGGACCCGGCTTCGTACGCCTGCGCGATCGCGGTCGCCGACGCCACCGCCTCGACACAGCCGCGAGCGCCGCAGCCACACAGCGGGCCGTCCGGTCGCACGACGACGTGACCCAGCTCGCCGGCCTGACCGAGGCCGCCGCGAAGCAGCCGTCCGCCGGACACCAGGGCGGCCGAGACGCCCGTACCCACGGCGACGACGGCGAGATCATCGACGCCGCGGCCGGCGCCCAGACGCCATTCGGCCCAGCCCGCCACGGTGACGTCGTGGTCGACGACGACCGGAATCCGCCATCGCTCGGAGAGGCAGGCGCCGGCCGGCATATCCTGCCAGCCGACGTTGGCGCTGAAGACTCCGACGCCTCGCCGCCGGTCGACGACGCCCGGCAGGATCACGCCGGCCCTCGGCACTCCAGATGCGCCACGCAGCAGGGCGTCGCCGATGTCGCCGATCGCATCGATCGCCGCCGGGCCGCGCGGGGTGGTCGCCCGACGGCTCGCGAGGATCCGATCGCCGGCGACCAGCTCGGCCTTGATGGTCGTTCCTCCGACGTCGACGGCAAGCACGGGTGTCTCGTCGGCAAGCACGGTCACGCGCTTAGCCTGCCCTAGTCGAGGATGATCGAACGGGACAGGTTGCGTGGATGGTCGGGGTCGAGGCCCCGGTCGGCGGCCCGCAGCAGACACAGCCGCTGAGCGCGTACGAGGTCGGCCATCGGGTCGACGTCGCGGTGCTCGAAGTGCGCCCCGGTCGTGGCGACGTCTCGCGCGAAGTTGGCCACCAGCGGCCCGAAGGCCCACACCACCCGGCCCGGCGCCGAGACGCTGATCGGACCGTGGCGGTATTCGGTCATCGAGTAGGACTCGGCCCACGACTGGGTCGACTCCCGCAGCTTGAGCGCCGCCTCCTCGGCGATCGCCGTCGCCCATCCCACGCCGACGAAGGTGATCTGGTCGGCTTTGCGGGCGGCGGCGAGCGTCGAGTGCGGCTCGTCGAGCGCCGATCGCGCCTGCTCCGCGACGGGGTCGAGGTCATGCCCGAGGTGCCAGCGCAGCAGGGCCAGCGTCGTCGTCGCGAACCGGGTCTGGACGACCGAGCGCTCGTCGACCTGCGACAGCACGATCGCCTCGCCCTGGTCGACGACGGGCGTGTCCGGCGTCGCCGTGATGACCGTGACCGGCGCGCTGCCGTCGTGGGCCGCAAGGGCCTCCAGGACCTCGGTCGTCGTGCCGGAGCGGGTGATCGCGACGATCCGGTCGTAACCGCGCCCGAGACGGTGCTCGCTGGCCGGCCAGGCATCGGTGAGACCGAGACCTGCGGCTTCGCGGGCCGCGGCGATGACGCGGGCCATATACAACGACGTTCCACAGCCGATCACGGCGACGCGCTCGCCGGCGGCCGGCAGCAGCGCCTGGTGCTCCTTGGCGACGTCGCGGGCGGCGGCCCAGTCGTCGGGCTGGGTCTCGATCTCGGCCGCGAGGTACGGCTGGGACGTCGCGTCGTGGGTCAGCTCAGAGATCACGTACGCCAGGATGTCTCGGGTGATCGTTTGAGTCAATATGGCACGCGATACGCTCACATCCGATCACGCCCTGCGAGGGACCCGCCTCGGAGAGCCAGCACCATCCGAATTCATTGGCATCCGCAGTCTCACGATCGGCGAAGGTGCAGGCCTTCGTGGTACTTCGGCATGAGAAGGTGGGGCAAACGTTCAGCAAACTCGGGAGCTCGGGGTCCAGCTCTCTGCTCGATCATGCGTGAAATTCGCTGGTATTGCCAACGAATGAGCAGCGAGCGTATCGTTCCGCCAGATCGCTGCGCCCGCGGCGGTTCTCCGGTCAGAGGCGGCGCACCGCCCGCCTTGCACGTCCGCTCTGCACCAGGGAGACATCATGAACGCTCCGAGGCCCTATCCACGCCGCGTCTTCTTGCGGCGCGCCGGCCTATCCGCTCTCGCCGTCTCGGGCGGCGCCTCTTTCCTCGCCAGCTGCGCCAGCGGCGGCAGTGACGACAGTGACGAGGTGAGCGGCGGCGGCCAGGAGCAGACCTCGGAGAATCCCTTCGGTGTCGACGCCGCCGACCCGCTGCACGTCGTCATCTTCAACGGTGGCTACGGCGAGGACTACGCGAAGTTCCACGAGCAGCTCTACAACGCGCAGTTCGCCGACGCGCAGATCGAGCACGAGGCGATCACCGACATCCGGCAGCAGATGCAGCCGCTGTTCAACGCTGGCAACCCGCCCGACGTCCTCGACAACGCCGGTGCGGAGAAGCTGCCGATCTCGACGCTCGCGGACACCGGCCAGCTGACCGACCTCACCGACCTCTGGGATTCCGACTCGATCGGCTTCGAGGGCATGACGGTGCGCGACACCCTGCACCCGATCGCGATCGAAGCGGCGGAGTACGCCAACAAGCCGCTGGCCATGAACTACGCGCTCCAGGTCTACGGCATCTGGTACGACAAGGCGCTCTTCCAGCAGAAGGGCTGGCAGCCCGCGCAGACCTGGTCGGACTTCATGGATCTCTGCGAGACGATCAAGAGCTCCGGCATGGCCCCGATGGCGCACCAGGGCAAGTACCCCTACTACATCCAGCAGGTCATCATCGACATGGCCGTCAAGCACGGCGGTCCCGAGGTCGTCTACGCGATCGACTCGCTCGAACCGGACGCCTGGCAGAGCGACTCCATCCGGATGGCCGCCGAGGCGATTCTCGAGATCAAGAACGGCGGCTACATGATGGAGGGCACCGAGGGGCTCGACCACATCCAGTCGCAGACCCGCTGGAACGAGCACAAGGCCGCCTTCATCCCGTCCGGGTCGTGGCTCGAGAACGAGCAGGCCAGCGTCGCGCCGGCCGGATTCCAGACCACCGTCGCCCCCACGCCGCTGCTCGACGGCGCGACCCTGCCCTTCGACTGCACCCGGGTCGAGGCCGCCGAGACGTTCATCGTGCCGGCCCAGGCGGCGAACCAGGTCGGCGGACTCGAATACCTGCGGATCATGCTCTCCAAGGAGGGCGCCGCGAAGTTCACCGAGCTGACGATGGCTCCCACCGTCGTCACCGACGCGGCAGCGGGTGTCGACGCGTCGCCGGGCCTGGCCTCGTCGCTCGCGCTGATCGAGTACGGCGGCGACAACAACTGG
>JALDXR010000025.1:0-14732 GCA_032154865.1 Nocardioidaceae bacterium | reverse complement strand
GGGCTGGAGCTGACGACCGGTGGCCAGCGGCTGCATCGACATGCCGACTACATCGCGGCGCTGGCGACCCGCGGCGAGGCGCCCGAGCCGTACGCCGGCTATCTCGAGGCGTTCGCCCACGGGATGCCGCCGCACGGCGGATTCGCGACCGGACTCGAGCGGTGGACGGCCCGACTGCTCGGCGTCGACAACGTACGCGAGACCACGCTGTTCCCACGCGACCTGCATCGGCTCGCGCCATGACGTTCTACGCAAGAATGGGCGCATGAAACTGCTGAGTTCGTTATCCAGGCAGATGCTCGCCGCGAGGTTCGCCATCGACGGCGCCACGGCGCTCAAGGACCCCGAGGCACACGCGGCGGAGGCCAAGCCGTTCACCGATCAGGCCGTGCCTCTGCTGCAGCAGGCGGCTCCGAGCGCGTCGATTCCGACCGACCCGGTGACCTGGGTACGGATCAACGGCGTGGTCAACGTCGTCGGTGCCGCGATGCTGGCGTCGGGCCGCATGCCGCGGCTGGCGGCCACCCTGCTCGCGGCCAACCTGATCCCGTCGATCCTCGCCCACTCGTTCTGGAACGAGCCGGACCCGACCATCCAGGCGGAGCAACGCCGGCTCTTCCTCAAGGACATCTCGATGGCCGGCGGACTGCTGACGACAGCAGCCGCGCCCCGGCGGTCCACGTCGGCCAGGTGGGTCATGCGGCCCAAGTCGACCGGGCCGAGCAGGGACGCGGGCTGACCGTGTGGTCGGCGCCGCGAGTACGGCAGCCCCTGGACGCCGTGGTCCGGCTGCCGGGCTCGAAGTCGCTGACCAACCGCGCTCTCGTACTCGCGGCGCTGGCCGACGGACCGTCGACGCTCACGCGGCCGCTGCTGGCCCGCGACAGCTGGCTGATGGCCGACGCCCTCCGCGTGCTCGGCGTCGTCATCGACACGGTCGAGGACGGCTGGCGGATCACGCCGGCGGCGCTGCACGGTCCGGCGACGATCGACTGCGGCCTCGCGGGGACCGTGATGCGGTTCTTGCCGCCAGTCGCCGCGCTGGCGGACGGGCCGGTCGACTTCGACGGTGACCTGCGAGCCCGCGAGCGTCCGATGGGCGCGATCATCGACGCGCTCCGCACCCTAGGTGTCCGGATCGACGACGAAGGCCGTGGCACGCTGCCCTTCCGGCTGATCGGCTCCGGACGCGTCGATGGGGGCATCGTCACGATCGACGCGTCGGCGTCGAGTCAGTACGTCTCGGGCCTGCTGCTGGCTGCCGCTCGCTACCGCGACGGCATCGACCTGCGCCACGACGGCAAGCCGGTGCCGTCGCTCCCCCACATCCAGATGACAGTCCGGCAGCTACGGATCCGCGGCGTCGACGTCGACGACTCCGAACCCAACCGCTGGCGGGTGGCACCGGGCCCGATCGACGCCCTCGACACGGTGATCGAGCCGGACCTGTCCAACGCCGTCCCGTTCCTCGCAGCCGCGCTCGTCACTCATGGGCGGGTGCGCGTGCCCGACTGGCCGGACGACACCGACCAGGCCGGCGCGGCACTGCCCGGAATCTTGACCCAGCTCGGCGCCGAGGTCGTACGCGACGGGGCCGACCTCGTCGTGTCCGGCCCGGGACCCATCGAAGGCATCACGGCCGACCTCCACGACGTCGGCGAGCTGACGCCGGTGATCGCCGCCCTGTGCGCGCTCGCCGAGGGACCGTCACAGCTGTCGGGCATCGCCCATCTGCGCGGCCACGAGACCGACCGGCTCGCGGCACTGAGCAAGGAGATCAACGGTCTCGGCGGCGACGTGACCGTGCTCGACGACGGACTGCGGATCGTCCCGAAACCCTTGCAGGGCGGGATCTTCGCCAGTCATGCCGACCATCGGATGGCCCACGCCGGTGCCGTGATCGGCCTCGCGACCGACGACGTCTGCGTCGACGACATCGACGCGACCGCGAAGACGTATCCCGGATTCGCCGACGCATGGGAGCGGCTCGCCCGATGACGTCGGGCTAGGACGTCGACGACCACGAGCGGTTCGACCGCCCGAGGCGCCGGACCCGGCCGCGTACGAAGCAACGACCGGCCCACGAAGACGCGGTGGTCGCGCGGGTCATCACCCTCAACCGCGGCCGCTACACGTTGTTGCTCGACGCCGACGACGGCGAACGCACCGTCACGGCCATGAAGGCTCGCGCGCTGGGCCGCGGCAGCGTCGTCGTCGGCGATGACGTCCGGATAGTGGGTGACACGAGTGGCGCGGAAGGGTCCTTGGCCCGGATCGTGGACGTCGAGCCACGGCGGTCGGTGCTCCGGCGTACGGCGGACGACGACGATCCGATCGAGCGGGTCATCGTCGCCAACGCCGACCAGATGGCCATCGTGGTCGCGCTCGCGGACCCGGAGCCGCGACCCCGGCTGATCGACCGCTGTCTGGTCGCGGCCTACGACGCCGGCCTGGACCCGCTGCTCTGCCTCACCAAGGCCGACCTCCGATCGACCAACCCGGAGCTCGAGCAGTACGAGCCGCTCGGCGTGCCGACCGTGACGACGCGGCAGGACGGGGATCTCGATCCGCTACGCGACGCACTGCGCGACCGGACCAGCGTGCTCGTCGGTCACAGCGGCGTCGGCAAGTCGACTCTGGTCAATGCGCTGATCCCGGGAGCCGATCGGGTGACGAGCGAGGTCAACGTCGTGACCGGACGCGGCCGGCACACGTCGACCTCGGCGTACGCGTTGCGGCTCCCGTTCGGCGGCTGGATCGTGGACACGCCGGGCATCCGGTCGTTCGGCCTGGCTCATGTCGAACTCGACCGCATCCTGTCGGCCTTCGGCGACCTGGCCGACGCCGCGGCCGCGTGTCCCCGTGGCTGCACGCATACGGCCGACGAGCCCGAGTGCGGTCTCGACGCGGCGGTCGCCGCCGGTGAGATCGATCCTCGTCGGGTCGACTCGTTGCGGCGGCTGCTGGCCAGCCGCGACCAGCGGGCCGGCGACTAGGACAGCGGGCGGTGCACCGTCGAGATGCTGTCGAAGTCCGTGTCGCCGGTCGGGTTCCAGACGGCCCGCGATCCTTGTTCACCGGCGCGGACGGTCTGGACGGTGACAGCGACCGCGCCGACGATCACCAAGGCGGCGACCACCGTCCGGATGACGGTGTCCAGGGTCGTTTCGCCTGCCTCGCCGTCGGGATCGCCTCGGCGTGCGGGGAACGGCCCGATCTCGTCGTCCGGCCGCAGCACGTAGGCGGCGATCAGGACCACGATGGCGAAGGCGATCACGAGGTACCACAGCTGATTGGCAAGGTGCTGATGGCGCTGAACGGCGTCGAGGATCGGGCCCTCGTCCGGTATGTAAACGGAGTTCTTGAGGTTGAGACCACTCTGACGGGCGACGAACGTCGATGCGAGGGCGACGAGCGCGAGTACGACCATCGGCCACCGAAGCGATCGGCGAAACCGCGGCACCAGGAACAGCACCGCGATCAGGGCAGCTAGGGGAACCAGGACCACGACGGCGTGCACCACCAGCGGGTGGAGGGGCAGACCGTTGATCTCCTTCGGCATCGAGGCCTCCTCGATCGGGGCGATGACCAGTGACCATCCTCGTGGGTAATACGCCGCACAGCCAGGACCTGGACTGGTGCGTCGTATGCCACGCGGCCGGGCGAGGACTAGGGTGCCCTCGTGGCCGCTTCCTTCACAGACGACTTGCGTCTGGCCCATGTACTGGCCGACGACGCCGAATCGATTGCGATGGATCGGTTCAAATCACTCGATCTGCATGTCGTGACGAAGCCAGACCTGTCCCCCGTGAGCGACGCCGACCACTCGGTCGAGCAGGCCGTCCGCCGCACCTTGGCGCGAGCCCGCCCCCGCGACGCCGTGCAGGGCGAGGAGCAGGGAACGTCCGGCTGGGGACCGCGCCGGTGGGTCATCGACCCGATCGACGGGACGAAGAACTTCGTTCGCGGTGTTCCGGTCTGGGCGACGATGCTGGCGCTGATGGTCGACGACGAGGTCGTGGTCGGCTGCGTCTCGGCACCGGCGCTCGGCCGGCGATGGTGGGCCAGCAAGGACGGCGGCGCCTGGTCCGGGCGGTCGCTGATGCACGCCAGGGAGTGTCACGTCTCCGACGTCGACGAGATATCCGACGCGTCGTTCTCCTACTCCTCGATGACCGGCTGGGACGCGATCGGCCGGCTCGAGGGCTTCATGGCGTTGACCCGCCGTTGCTGGCGGACCCGGGCGTACGGCGACTTCTGGTCCTACATGCTCGTGGCCGAAGGCGCGGTCGACATCGCCGCCGAGCCCTCGCTGGCGCTGCACGACATGGCCGCCTGCGACGTGATCGTTCGCGAGGCCGGTGGCACGTTCACCGGACTCGACGGCCGCCACGGTCCGCTCGGCCGCAACGCGCTCGCGACCAACGATCGGCTGCACGACGCCGCGATGGCGTTCCTCGGCTACTTCCCCGACGACGACGGTGACGCCGATACCCGCCGGGGCAACGTCTCCAGCTTCACCTCGACGCGTCGGCCGACCGACGAGAGCTGACCTCCGGCTCGGTGACTGCGCGTTCGAGGTTGCGTACGGAGCCCGACAGCAGCGTCGCCAGCCCGACCCCGATGTAGACGATCGCCGCGGCGGCCACGACCTCGCGTGTGCCCCACAGGGCAGCCAGCGGACCGGCCAGGATCTGTCCGATCGGGACTGCGGCCATTGAGCCCAGCGCGTCGTACGATGCCACGCGTGACAGCACCTCGCCCGGCACGTGCTCCTGTAACGCGGTCTGCCAGCCGATACCGAACACCTCCCCACCGGCTCCCGCGAGAAACGCCGACGCCACCAGTGCGATGACATGCGGCTCCAAGCCGAGCAGTGCCATCGGGAGACCCAGAGCGGTGACACCGATCATGCCGGACCGCAGCGGATAACGGAGACTCACCCGCAGCAGGACCAGGCTCATCACGAAGAAGCCGACCGCCTCGGCGCTCAGCACCAGGCCCCATTGGCCCTCGCCGATTGTGTCGCGAGCGATGGTCGGGCCGAGCGTGAACCAGACGCCGGCATGGATCAGGTTCAGCACGCCGAAGGCGGCGACGACGACCCACACCCAGGTACGCGACACGAACTCGGTCCAGCCGACCCGAAGGTCGTGCAGCATCGACGTCGGTTCGGAACGCTCGAGGGCCGGGAGTCGCAGTCGGCCCATGCAGTAGGCCGCGACCGCGAAGCTCAGTGCGTCGTAGCCGATCGCCCAGCCCGAGCCGACCGTGACGACCAGCAGCCCGGCGACGCTCGGTCCGACGATCAGAGTCGCGTTGCGCGCGAAAGCCAGCATCGCATTGGCCTGCTGCAGATGGCGCCGTTCGGCGATCTGCGGGATCGCACCCTGGAGCGCCGGGAAGGTGAACGCCACCAGGGTGCCGTTGGCGAACTCCAGTCCGACCAGCATCCACAGCTCCGCGGTGCCCGTGAGCAGCAGCACGGCGACCGCGCCCTGGGTGGCGGCGGCGCCGACGTGCGACACCAACAGCACCAGGCTGCGCGACAGTCGGTCGGCGACGACGCCACCGATCAGCAGCAGCGCGACCATCGGGATGCTACGGGCGGCCAGCACCAGTCCGAGGTCGGAGGCATCCCCGGTCAGATCGAGCACCGCGAACGCCAGCGCGACCGGTGCCATCGCACCGCCGAGCAGCGAGGCGGCGCGGCCGGCGAAGAACCATCGGAACGGCGCCGAACGCATCGGCGCCAGTGAGTCCAGGAGGTTCACGACTCCGCACCGGGCTGCGGATCGTCGGGCTGCATGCGGAACAGGGCAGCGGTCATCGACACCCGGACCGTGCCGTCGGTGCGAGGCGGCTGCGCGGCGTCATGCAGTCGCTTCGACGCCTCCCCGGTCGCAGCGACGAGATCGCGCCAGACGTCGGGGTGGACCCACAGTTCGGCATCGGTGTAGGTGGCCTGACCGGGCAGTCCGGACACGTGCAGCGCGTAGCGCCGGACCATCTCGGTCGCGAACGCCTGGATGTAGAGCTGATGCGACCCGTCGTCGCCGGTCAGCTTCGTCGGCGGTCCGCCGACCGGATGCCGGTAGAGCTTGGCGCTGCCGCCACGGATCTTGCGCTCGCCGGCGTCGACGACCACCCCGGCGGCAGCCAACTGCCGCAAGTGGTAGGACGCGTTCGCCTGGGTGATACCGAGCTCGCGAGCGAGGTCAGCGGCGCTCATCGAGGCGCCCGTCAACAGCGACAGGATCCGCAGCCGGACCGGATGCGCCAGGGCCCGCAGCCCACTTACCTCCAAAGACATGTTTGGGAGTATGTCGCGAGGCATGGCCCACCGTCAAGCAGTCCTTTGGGGGTTGGTCAGGCCGGACGATCGGCGTCGACGACGTCGCGGAGATGGGTCGGCTCGGCGCCTTTCCCCCACGGCGCCACCACGCGAGCAAGTACGGCGTCAGCAGGAGCGCTGCCAGGTCGAACCAGCCATAGCCGCCGGCGGCGCCGGAGGGTGGATTGCCGATCGGGATCCACCCCGTCGGGTCGTACGGCTGCCAGGTCCAGGTGCCCAGAGCCGTGCCGAGGATCTCGAGGTACGTGACGACGACGAAGGCGCCGACGTACAACGGCCGGGACGGACCCCACGCCAGGAACCCGACCAGGCAGCCGAACCACAACGCGCCGAGCACGTCCGGACGCGGACCCCAGAGCAGTCCCCACATGGCGTACGCGCCACCCGCGACGACGACACCCGCCACACAGCCGCGTAGGTGCCGGCGTACGAAGTCCGAGCGGCCGATGCTCCACGCCGCGAGGTAGACCAGCCCATGCCCGGGCGGCACGTACGCCGGGACGTTGTCGAAGCGATACACGTACACCTCGAGCAGCGGCGAGCAGATGTACTCCATCGCCGTCGCGAACACCACGACCACCGCGGTCTGGATCCGGACCGAGGTCGACTCGCGTCGCAAGGCGGCGATCAGAAGCACCCAGGTCGCCAGTCCGAGCAGCCGCTGAGTCGTCAGGCTGCCGTTGGCGTCGACCGTCAGGACCACCAGGATCCAGCCCAGTACCGACGCCGCAAACACCCAGGCATCCTCTCACCAGGCGATTTGCCTGGTGTCGCATGACCGCCGATGGACGTTAAGCTTCGCGCACGACCCCCGACGAGGGAGGCCTGAATGCGAATCAGCGACGTGCTCCAGTCCAAGGGCAGCACCGAGGTCGCGACCATCCGGCCCGACGCGACCGTCCGCGAGCTGCTGGCCGAGCTCGCCACGCACAACGTCGGTGCTCTCGTGGTCAGCGAAGACGGCACCAGCGCGATCGGCATCGTCTCCGAGCGAGACGTCGTACGCCGCCTCAACGACGACGAGGGCATCCTGGACGGCCCGGTGTCGGCGATCATGACGGCATCGATCCGGGTCGGCGCGCCGGACGACAGCCTGGACGAGCTGATGACACTCATGACCGAACATCGGGTGCGTCATGTCCCGGTCGTCAGCGACGGCCGCCTGGTCGGCATCGTCAGCATCGGCGACGCCGTCAAGCTGCGTCTGGGCCAGCTCGAGTTCGAACGCGACCAGCTCAACAAGTACGTCTCGGGCGCGCAGTAGCGCTTCGCAGGCGCGACCGTTCTGGTCCGAGCTCCCCCGGTTCGACGGCCGAGTGGGGCCTCTGGCCCGTTTCGTCATGTCCGATTCGGGACCTAGGTCCCCCTGTCGAGAGACCAAAGACCCCTCGTCGGCCCAATCCACAGGTGCCATGGTCAGCCCGGAGGCCACCAGCCTCCGGCCCGCGAGGTGGGGAGGGCACCATGTCCGCCTACAACGACCCAAGCGCCGAGCCGGACACCGTCGTACTCATCCATGGACTGTGGCTCACACCGCGCTGCTGGGAGCAATGGGTCGGGCACTACGCGGACGCCGGGTTCCACGTCCTGACCCCCGCCTGGCCGGGCATGGACGTCGAGGTTGAGGCACTACGCGAGAATCCCTCGGTCATGGACGGCCTTGGCGTCGACGAGGTGACCGATCACGTCGAGCGCCTGATCCGCGAGCTGAACCGCCCGCCGATCCTCATCGGTCACTCGTTCGGCGGCGTCATCGTGCAGATCCTGCTGAGCCGAGGCTTGGGCGCCGCCGGTGTCACGCTGCACTCGGCGCCGGTCAGAGGCGTCTACCGACTGCCGCTGACCAGCCTCCGCTCGCCGTCCCCGGTGCTACATCGGCCGCGCAATCGCCGGCGTACGGTTGCGCTGAGTCCCTGGCAGTGGCGCTATGCGTTCGCGAACACTCTGACCGCCGCGGAGTCCGACGTCGCCTACGAGCGCTATCACGTGCCCGCACCAGGTCGGCCGTTGTGGCAGGCGGCGACCGCCAATCTCCTGCGGCGACCGCCGACCAAGGTCGACTTCCGCTTCCACCGGGCTCCCCTCCTGATGATCGCCGGCACAGCCGACCACGCGGTGCCGGCGTCGATCTGCCGCGAGAACGCCAAGCGCTATCGCCGGTCGAGCGCGGTCACCGACTACCACGCGTTCCCGGGCCGGCCCCACTTCACGACCGGGGCACCCGGCTGGGAGGAAGTCGCGGATCTCGCGTTGGACTGGGCGGTCGCCCACAGTCGCGCCGACGCTCCGCGCGAAGCCGCCTGATCCGCCGGCTCGACCCGATCGACCGACAACGCCTACGGCAGATCGCGGCGGCGAGGTCGCTCCGGGTCGACGCGGCGGCGGATCGGCCGATCGCCGGCGGCGAGATAGGCCTCGATCTGCTCGATCCCCCGAGTCGCCTCGTCGTGCACCTCGGCATCCCCGTGGACGTCGAGAGGCAGACTGCGGGGTTTCGCGGAGGCGGCGAGGTAGCCGGCGCACCAGCACGCACCGACGGCACTCAGGCCGCTGAACACGGCGCGACCCAATCGCATCGACAAGGAGCAGATCCAACTCCGGCGTCGATCTCTCACCGCTCACCTCCGCGATGTGGACCCTCGCCCGAGACGTCCCTACCGTACCGCTAATTACATAGCAGGAACATGCTATCCAGCCGCGAATCAGAAGAGCTGGTCCACCAATCTCGACAGGTGCCGCAGCAGGGGGACGGCCAGCGCTCGCTCGGCGGCGTCGAGGCGGTCCCATGCGACGGCGAACTGACGGGCGACGACGGCCCGCTTCTCCGCCAGCAGCCGCTCCCCGCGCGGCGTCAAGGTGAGGACGCGACGTCGGCCGTCGCCGTCGGCCGTTTCGCGGAGCACCAGCCCGTCACGTTCGAGCGTGGCCGCACTACGCGTCACCGTCGGCTGGCTCAGGCTGGTGTAGTCGGCGACGGCCCGGACGCCGTCGGCGCCACACTCCTCGATCGCATCGAGCAGGACCAACTGCGGCACGGTGACGTCGGGGAACAGCGGCTGCATCCGGCCCCTCGTCCGACGCGCCGACGCGAGGAACGAGAGCAGGGCGTCGGCGAACTCCAGCGCCTCGGCGTCATGGCCGTCGGCGCTCGCCAGCCCGAGAACGCGCTCCGGACGATCCAGCGTGGTCATGGCACACTCCTGGGTCGCATGGTGGTGTCTCCCCTCAGACCGTACGCCCTATGACCTGTCATCCCTGTCACCGAACAACGCAATGATGGAGACCGTGACCGACTCGCGCCTGTTCGTGCTCATGGGTTCCGGCGAGACCAGCCCGACGATGGTCGACGTCCACCGGCAGGTGGTGCGCCGACTGGATGGCGGCGGACACCCATCGGGGCTGCTGCTGGAGACGCCGTACGCCTTCCAGGAGAACGCGGCGAGCATCTCGGCCAAGGCCCAGCAGTATTTCGCGGCCAGCGTGGGTCTCGCCGTGGACGTCGCGCCGGCCGACGCCGAGGCGGCGGCGACCGGGATCCGGACGGCCGACTGGGTGTTCTCGGGTCCGGGCAGCCCGACCTATGCCCTGTCGCAGTGGCTCGAGGGGCCGGTGCAGCGGGCTCTCCGGGAGCGGCTTCGGGCCGGGAGTGGTATCACGGTGCTGGCGTCGGCGGCGGCCGTGACGGTCGGGGCCAAGGCGCTTCCGGTCTACGAGATCTACAAGGTCGGCGCGACGCCGTACTGGATGCCGGGCCTCGGGCTCACCGAGGAGCTGGGACTCGATGCCGTGGTCATCCCGCACTACGACAACACCGAAGGCGGCACCCACGACACGCGCTACTGCTATCTGGGCGAGCGGCGGCTCCGGATGCTCGAGGCCGACCTCCCCGACGGCGGCGGTGTGCTCGGCGTCGACGAACACACCGCGGTCGTCATCGACCTCGACCGCGAGACCGTCGAGATCCAGGGACGTGGTGGATTCACGGTCCGTCGGGCCGGCCAGAGCTCAGTGCTGCCGAGCGGGAGCGAGGTCACGCTCACGACGCTGCGGGCGATGCTGGCCGGCGCACCGGCCGAGCCGGCACCGATCGCGACCCGCGAGACCACCGATCGACCGGCTCCGAGCTCGCGAACCCTGGTCGAGATCACCCGCGAGGCCGAGTCGCGCTTCGACGCGGCGCAGGCCCAGCGCGACGCGGCCACCATGGTCGAGTCGATCCTCGATCTCGAGTCCGCGATCCGGGAGTGGTCGGCCGACACGGAAGAGGACGAAGGCACCGACCTCGCCCGCGACGTCCTGCGCGGGCTTGTCATCCGGCTCGGCGGGGCCGCGACCGAGGGCATTCGCGACCCCGACGAGGTCGTACGACCGCTGGTCGAGCCGCTGCTGTCGTTGCGCGAGCGGCTTCGCAAGGACGGCTCCTACGAGACCGCCGACTGCATCCGCGACATCGTGACCGACGCCGGCATCGAGGTGCACGACACCGGGGCCGGCACCGAGTGGTCCACCGCCGCTCGGGACTGACGCTCGCCGCAGCCGGACGCCGCACCCAATACGGTGGTCGCCATGACCGAGGACGCCGCGCAGCTGCTCGTACGATGCCTCGAAGCCGAAGGAGTGGACTACGTCTTCGGCATCCCCGGCGAGGAGAACATCCGCTTCGTCGACGCGCTGTCGAAATCCTCGATTCGCTACGTCTTGGTACGCCACGAGCAGGGCGCCTCGTTCATGGCCGAGATGTACGGTCGGGTCACCGGTCGCGCCGGAGTCTGCTCGGCGACCCTGGGACCGGGCGCCATCAACATGCTGCAGGGCGCCGCCGACGCCACGACCAACAGCACTCCGCTCGTCGCCATCTCCGCCCAGGGAGCGCTGTCGCGGATCCACAAGGAGTCGCATCAGGTCATCGACCTGGTCTCGATGTTCGCACCCGTGACGCAGTGGGCCGCGCCGATCCTGGTGCCCGACGCAGTTCCGGAGATCGTCCGGAAGGCCTTCAAGACCGCGCAGAGCGAACGACCAGGAGCGGTGTTCTTCTCCGTACCCGAAGACATCGAGAACGCGGTGCCCCAGACTCCGCTGGAGCCGCTGCCGATCACGACACCGCGATCCGACGCGCCGTCAGCGGCCCAGATCGAGCGCGCCGTCGAGGTCTTGGCCGATGCCAGGAACCCGGTGGTGCTCGCCGGCCATGGCGCCGCCCGGGCGCACGCCTCGGCCGCGCTGATCCGCTTCTCCGAGAAGCTGAACGTGCCGGTCGCGACGACCTTCCACGGCAAGGGCGTCTTCCCCGACGATCATCGCAACGCACTCGGAGCGGTCGGCTTCATGCGTCACGACCACTCGAACTTCGGGTTCGACAGCGCCGACGTGATCATCTGCGTCGGCTACGAGGTGCAGGAGTTCGACCCGGTCCGGATCAACCCCAACGCCGACAAGCGCATCCTGCACCTGCACCGATTCCACGCCGAGAGCGACGCGCACTACCCCGTGAGCGTCGGCATCCAGGCCGACATCTCACAGACTCTCGACGCCATCGCCGCGGCGTGCACCCGACGCTTCGACAGCACCATCGACGACCGGATCCGAGAGCTGCTGGCCGACGAGCTCGACTACGGACGCAACAGCGACGCGTTCCCGCTGGTGCCGCAGCGGGTGGTCGCCGACGTACGCGAGGCGCTCGGCCGCGACGACATCGTCCTCGTCGACACCGGCGCCGGGAAGATGTGGATGGCGCGGCTCTATCCGACGTACGAGCCGGACACCTGCCTGGTCTCCAACGGCCTGTCCGCCATGGGATTCGCGCTCCCCGGCGCGATCGGCGTCAAGCTCGCCTGTCCCGACCGCCGGGTGCTCGCGATCATGGGCGACGGCGCGTTCCTGATGAACTCTCAGGAGCTCGAGACCGCCGTGCGCGAGGAGGTGCCGCTGGTCGTGCTGGTCCTCGTCGACGACGAGTACGGCCTGATCACCTGGAAGATGGAGCTCGACCTCGGCCGCCACAGCGACACCCGGTTCGGCAATCCTGACCTGGTGACCTATGCCGAGAGCTTCGGCGCCCGCGGCTACCGCATCGACGCCGCCGACGAGCTGCTGCCGGCGCTGCGGCAGGCCATGGCGCACGACGGCGTGTCGGTCATCGGATGCCCGATCGATGCCAGCGAGAACCTTCGGCTCACCGACCGACTCGGCGAGGTCGAACTGCCGTTCTGACGGTCGTACTCCCGATCAGACCCTGGAGCCCGACGTCCGAAAGGCACCCGCGACCAACGCCTCGTCGATCCCCGGCGTCGGCTGGCCGGTCGCGTAGCGATAGATCACGGCCCTGACGTAGGCGAGGGCGGCACTGAAGACCGTCCCGAGCGCGATTCCGGCGAGTACCCCGATGCCCAGCAGCACGCCGCCGGCCGCCTTCTGGTCCGTGCCGCCGCCCATCAGAAGCCACAAGCCGAGTCCGGCGACCGCGACGACGGGAAGCCACAGCACGAACGCGATCACCCCGAACCGGATGCTCGACCGGAGGCTCGTGCCCCAGGTGTCGCGAAGCAGAGACGCTGACCGGCGAACGGCCTTCACCGGACCGACGTCCTCGGCGACCAGAACCGGCACGACGATGAAGGTCGCGACGCCCCAGGCGAGCCCACCGATGGCTCCGAGGATCGCTCCGACCGATCCGAGCCGGTCGCGGACGAGTCGCAGCAGGAGTCCGACCGTCGTCGTGAGCACGGCCCAGCTCAGGATGCGTCCACGCCGCTGCCAGGCCAGGGACATGACGCTCGACCGAGTGGGGTCCCGTCCCTCGGCCCGTTCGTTGGCGCCGATGACGAGTGCGGCCTGGAAGTAGACGGCGACGAGGGTCCCCGCGAACGTGCCGAGGACCAACCCGATCCCGAACCCGAGCTCGGTCTCCTCCTGGCCGCTGATGAGCCAGCCGATGGCGTAGCCAGGGACGAAGAAGAGTATGGAGGCGAGGATCGCCACGATCGCGCCGACGAACGGGAGCGCGATGAGATCCCGATCCTGCCGGAGCAGCCGCCAGCATGCCCCGAGGAGCTGTTTGCCGGTCGCGCTACCACGCCGCTCACCGCGGTGCCGAGCCGAAGTCCGTTCGGTCATGGTGCCTCCTCCCGATCCCGGCACCGATGCGCGCCCGTCGCGTCATCGCTCCCCGCGACGCGTACGTCGGTCACGGAGCCGCCGAGCCGGCTGTCCTTCCACGTCAGTGGTGCACGGAACGACAGTCGTGGGCTAGAGGCATTGGTCCCAAGCGGCCTTCGAACACCTTGGATGCCGACGCTTCGCATCGGAGGGTGCACCCACCGTGGATGCGGCTATGCAGGATCACTCCGACGAGTTCCTCCTCGCGAGCATCGAGACGCTCTTGACTCCGTACTCCGCGCTCGCATTGCGGGCACGATCGGAGATGAACTCGTACGCGTTCTCCCGCACGCGCTCGACGGTGAAGCCGGCCGACTCGATCGCCTGCAGGTACGACTCCTGCTGGGCGGCCCCGCCGATGCAGGCCGCCCACAGATCGGCGTTGCTGACGATGGCCTCGGTGAGTGGACGCTCGGTGATGATGTCGGCGATCGCCATCCGGCCGCCCGGCCGCAGGACACGGGCCGCCTCGGCGAACACGGCTGCCTTGTCGGGGCTCAGGTTGATCACTCCGTTGGAGATCACGCAGTCGACGCTGGCGTCGTCGATCGGCAGGCTCTGGATGTGTCCGGCCCGGAACTCGACCTGGCCGGCGCCGTGCGAAGCAGCCTGGCCTTTGGCCTTCTCGAGTTGCTCGACGGTGAAGTCCACACCGACCACCCGCCCCGTCGGACCGACCTGGCCGGCTGCGTAGAACACGTCCATCCCGGACCCACTACCGAGGTCGACGACCGACTCCCCCGGCTTCAGGTCCGCGAGGTCGAAGAAGTAGCCCACGCCGGCGAACGACCGCACCGCCTCGGTCGGCAAGGCGTCCAACCGATCCGCGTGGTAGCCAACCCCGATCGCGACGTTGTGGCCGAGCTCGAAGTGGAAGGCCCCGTCCGGATGGAGCGCGACATCGCGGTACATCTGCTTGACCTTGGTCTCGAGCTCTCGGTGGTCAACCGTGGCCACTGCCGCCACCTCCTTGCGTCGTGATTACCTGGTGATCGGTAGACGTCGGCGTCGGGGCGTGCCATTGCACGGGGACGCAGATGCAATAAGAACGTCGCTGGGAACGTCTACATCAGATGGCGCCGCTGATGACCAGGGCCGCAGGCAGGGACGAGCGGATGGGCGACTTTCAGGACCTCGCCCGTGACCAGCTGCCCCGGTTGTACTCGATCGCCCGGCGGCTGGTGGGAGGCCGCTCGCTCGCCCTCATCCCCGCCGCGAT
>JALDXR010000381.1:0-4267 GCA_032154865.1 Nocardioidaceae bacterium | reverse complement strand
TGCCGGCCGCGGCCCCCGCTCAGGGCGGAGGGCCCGGGCCCCCGAGCGGACAGCACCGGCACCGTTATGTCTAGGGGTTCTGCACCGCGATCGACATGTGACCGCCCGTCGGCTGCATTCGGTCGCCGCCGCCCGTTAACCTGCCGTCATGGCAGCTTCTCCTGCCCCGTTCGGGCGCACCCTGACGGCCATGGTCACTCCGTTCACCGACGATGGCGCACTCGACCTCGACGCCGCGGCCCGGGTCGCGACGCATCTGGTCGACAACGGCAACGACGGTCTGGTGGTGAGCGGCACCACCGGCGAGAGCCCGACCACCACTGACGAGGAGGCCGGCCAACTGCTCGCGGCGGTCATCGACGCGGTAGGCGATCGGGCGCGCGTGGTCGCCGGCGTCGGCACCAACGACACCGCTCATTCGGTGCATTTGGCCCGCCAGGCGGCAAAACACGGCGCCGCCGGGATGCTCGTCGTCACGCCCTACTACTCCATGCCCCCGCAGGCCGGGATCGTCGCTCACATGACCGAGGTCACCGAGGCCGGTGGCCTGCCGACCATGGTCTACGACATCCCCGGTCGGAGCGGAGTGAAGCTGAGCCACGACACCCTGCTCCGGCTCGCCGAACACCCCGGCATCGTCGCTGTCAAGGAAGCCAGCGGAGATCTGACGGCTGGGTCGTGGGTGATGCGAGAGACCGACCTCGCGTTCTACTCCGGCGACGACGCGCTCAACCTGGCCTGGCTGGCCCACGGCGCGGTCGGCGTCGTCTCGGTCGTCGCCCACGCCGCGCCGCGGCTCAGTTCCAGCCTGGTGGCCGCGATGGCGCGGGACGACGTCGCGGAGGCGCGCCGGATCCATGTCGAGCTGTTGCCTGTCGTACGCGCGATCATGACCGGTACCCAAAAAGGGGCGATCAGGTCCAAGGCGGCGCTCCAGCTGCAAGGCGTGCTGACCAACCGCGTGGTGCGCGGACCGCTGATCGAGCTCGACGACGACAGACTCGCCGAGCTTCGTGCCGAGCTGACCCGCGCCGAACTTCTCTGACCCGACCATGGAGTGAGCGAGCCTGCGACCGAACAGTCCAACACTGCGCGTGAGACTCATGTGGTCGACGAGCGAAGCGAGGAGGGCGCATGAGTCATCCACATCCTGAGCTCGGGGCCGCCCCTGAACTCTCCGCCGGCGGTCTCCGGGTGATTCCGCTCGGGGGACTCGGTGAGATCGGTCGCAACATGACCGTCCTCGAATACGACGGGAAGCTGCTGATCGTCGACTGCGGCGTGCTGTTCCCCGAGGACCACCATCCCGGCGTCGACCTGATCCTGCCGGACTTCGAGCCGATCCGGGATCGCTGGGACGACGTCGTCGGAATCGTCCTCACCCACGGGCACGAGGACCACATCGGCGGCGTGCCGTACCTCTTGCGCGAACGCGGCGACATCCCGCTGGTCGGCTCGAAGCTGACGCTGGCGCTGCTCGACGCCAAGCTGCGGGAGCATCGGCTCAAGGAGACCGCACGTCACGTCGTCGCGGAGGGCGACACCCAGACGCTCGGGCCGTTCAGCTGCGAGTTCGTCGCGGTCAACCACTCGATTCCGGACGCTCTGGCGGTCGCCATCCGTACTCCCGCCGGTCTGGTGCTGCACACCGGCGACTTCAAGATGGACCAGCTGCCCTTGGACGGCCGGATCACCGACCTGCGCTCGTTCGCCCGCCTGGGCGAGGAGGGCGTCGACCTGATGCTGGTCGACTCCACCAATGCCGAGATGCCGGGCTTCACCATCGCCGAGCGAGACATCAACCCCGTGATCGACCGGGTGTTCACCTCCAGCGAACAGCGGATCATCGTGGCCTGCTTCGCGTCGCACATCCACCGGGTGCAGCAGGTGATGGACGCGGCCGCTCGGCATGGCCGCAAGGTCGCTTACATCGGCCGTTCGATGGTCCGCAACATGAACATCGCGCGCGACCTCGGATATCTGAAGGTGCCGCCCGGGCTGCTCGTCGACGTCAAGGACACCGGCGATCTCCCGCCGGACAAGGTCGTGCTGATCTCGACCGGTTCGCAGGGCGAGCCGATGTCGGCGCTGTCCCGGATCGCCAACCGCGATCACCCCGTGGTGCGACTCGAGCCCGGCGACACCGTGGTACTGGCCTCGTCGCTCATCCCGGGCAACGAGAACGCCGTGTACCGCGTGGTCAACGGCCTCGTACGGTGGGGCGCTCGGGTCATCCACAAGGGCAACGCGCTCGTCCACGTGTCGGGTCACGCCGCCGCGGGCGAGCTGCTCTACGCCTACAACATCGTCAAGCCGCGCAACGTGCTGCCGGTTCACGGCGAGGTACGCCATCTGCATGCCAACGCCGAGCTGGCTCGCCTCACCGGCGTACCGGCCAGCCAGGTGGTCGTCGCCGAGGACGGCGTGGTCGTGGACCTGGTCGACCGGGTGGCCCGGATCGCCGGCAAGGTCGAGTGCGGCTACGTCTTCGTCGACGGCTCGTCGGTCGGTGACATCACCGAGTCGGAGCTCAAGGACCGCCGGATCCTCGGCGACGAGGGGTTCATCTCGGTGATCGTTGTGGTCGACTCGGTGACCGGCAAGATCGCCAGCGGTCCCGAGATCCATGCTCGCGGCTTCGCCGAGGACGAGACCGTCTTCGACGAAGTGCGGCCGGAGCTCGAGGAGGCGCTGGACGTGGCGGTCCGCGACGGCGTCGACGACACGTACGAACTGCAGCGGATCATCCGGCGCACGATCGGCCGCTGGGTCTCCAACCGGCTGCGCCGGCGCCCGATGATCATCCCCGTCGTCATCGAGGCCTGACCGCCGATCCGCCCGGTCTGGCGGCCCCGCGATCCGCCCGATCTGGCCCGGCGATCCGTGGGCTTGCCCCCGTTTGACGGACACCTGACTGGCGAGGCGGTTGGTCTCGCGGGAAGGTTGTTGTTATGGCTGGGTCGCGGAAGCGGCGTCGGTACTCGGTGGAGTATCAGCGTGATGCTGCACGCCTGGTGATCGATTCGGGGCGTTCGTTGCGGGATGTCGCGCAGGAGTTGGGTCTCAATCACGAGACGCTGCGTCGGTGGGTTGTCGACGAGCGGGATCGTGAGGAGACCAAGAAGGTGGAGACCCAGGAGCCGTTGAGCTTCAACGAGCGGTTCGAGTTGGAGGAGTTGCGGCGGAAGAACGCTCAGCTGGAGAAGGATGTGGAGTTCCTGAAAAAAGCAGCGGCCTTCTTCGCCTCCGACAAGAGCCGGTAGCCGCCTACCGGGTGATCGAGGTGGAGAAGGCCTGCCCTGACAGTGTGATGTCGGTGGTTCGGATGGTCGAGCTGCTGGGGGTGTCACGGTCTGGCTACTACGACTGGCGGGGACGTCAGGACGCGTCGCCGTCGGCGCGGACCCGGCGTCGGGAGGAGTTGGCGGCTGCGATCGTGCTGGCCCACGACGCCTCTGATGGCGTCAACGGGGCGCCGCGGATCACTGCCGACCTGCGGGCCGCCGGCCATCAGGTCACCCGCAAGACGGTGGCCAAGATCATGCGTGAGCTGCGCATCCAGGGGATCTCGCCGCGGCCCTGGAAGGTCACCACCATCCCCGACGAGCAGAAGGCCAAGCATCCGGACCTGGTGAACCGGACCTTCGATGTCGGACGGCTCGACGCGGTCTGGGTCTCCGACATCACCTACCTGGCCACCGGCCAGGGCTGGCTGTATCTGGCTGTGATCCGCGACGCCTGCTCACGACGGGTGCTGGGCTGGGCGATCGAGGACCACATGCGCGCCGAGCTGGTCACCGCCGCGTTGACGATGGCCGTCTTGGTGCGAGGCTGTCGCCCCGACAAGGTGATCTTCCACGCCGACCGCGGCAGCCAGTACACCTCTACCGACGTCACCCGATTCGCCGCTGACCACAACCTGGTCTGCTCGGTCGGGGCGACCGGGGTGTGCTGGGACAACGCCATGGCCGAGTCCTTCTGGGCCACCCTGAAGATCGAGTTCTACTACCGTCGTAACTGGCCCACCAAAGCCGAAGCCCAACACGAGGTCGGCCGCTGGATCACCGAGACCTACAACGCGCGGCGACGCCACTCCGCACTCGGCATGCTCACACCCCTACAGTTCGAACTACAAACACAACGCGAGCCAGCCCTGGCCGCATAAACCGTGTCCGCCAAACGGGGGCAACCCCAGCTGTCGGAGTGACGGATCGTCGCTGTCCGAGTGACGGATCGTCTGCTCGGTAGGCTCGGCGCCATGAGTGCG
>JALDXR010000380.1:0-4277 GCA_032154865.1 Nocardioidaceae bacterium | reverse complement strand
GGTCGTCAAGAACGCGTTCGTCGACCGCGGGATCCTCTGAGCGACGTACTCGCCTACGCCGTGTTGGCCGGAGCCGAGTCGGTTGGGTCACACGTTCGAACCCTGTCGCGTCCACCAACGGGGCGTCCGACCTGCGACAACGTCAAGGGCTATTGGCCCGTCCGATTCGGTACATGAGCCCTGTCCGATTCAGGACCTTCGACCCTGGTGCGATCGGGCGTGGACCGCTCTGATCGTGACGCACACTTTTTGCCCGCGTCTGCAGACTCACCGCCATCGTGAGTGTGCAGACTTGCTCCCGTTTGGGCCACCGGAGTGTTGGGTGACGCTTCGTTGAATGGGAGGGAGCTTGGCGGCACGTCGTACGCCTGCGGTCGCCAGGGCCGCGGGTAGCGCATGGCGCCACCACCGTCAGCCAGTCCTCGACCGCTGCCAGCAGGCCTTTGTATCTGCGGCCGAGGTGCGGTCGTACATGTTCGTGTCGATGCCGGACTTTCTCAGCACCGACGCCGGTGATCTGCGGCAGTTGGGCACCTGGCGTACCGGGTCGGGAACTCCACCAACGGCCACGAAGGCCGGTCACCACCTGAAACGACCCAGGACACGAGAGCCTGGGCGAACAAGAAAGGGGCTCTTCATGAGCCGCAGCATCAAGGCGATGGTCGCTCTCGCAGCGGCTGTCCTGCTCGCCCTGGGCTTCTCGATCTCGGGAGTCTCAGCGGACACCTATAACGGCACCAACCGTGCCGACGTCATCGACACCGCCAACAGTGTCGACACTGCCGACACCGTGAACGCCAGGGGCGGCAATGACACGGTTCGCACCTACGCCGGCAACGACACGGTCAACGCGGGGCGCGGCAACGATGATGTGGTCGCCGGACCCGGTGACGACACCGTTGACGGATCCTTTGGTGCCGACCGTCTTGAGCTTCGTGACGGTAACGACACGGCATCGGGCGGCGAGGGCAGTGACGTCCTGATCGGTCAGGCCGGTGGCGATACCCTGCGCGGCAACTTCGGCGGCGACACGTTGAATGCGGGTGGTGGGGCCGACACCTTGGTACCTGGTCCGAGCCGGGATCTGGTGAAGGCCGGTGGGGGCAGCGATGTTGTCAACCTGACCCAGGATGCGTCGCGCGACGAGATCCAGTGCGGCGACGGCGACGACACCGTGAACTACAACGTCGCCGTGAAGCCTGCCGGTGACTCCCTGACCGGGTGCGAGAACGTCAACTTGACGCCTCCGGTTTAGTCACGAGCTCAATGACATCGACGCTCCGCCACTCTCTCGTGGAGAGTGGCGGGGCCGAGGGGTTGCCGCAGCGTCTTGATTCGGTGAGGTGGGCACCGTTCGGGCAGGTTCGGTCTGAATGGTGCGCCGACGGCCCTTAGGCGGTACTCTCGTCGCCCGTGGCGGTCGTTTCTGGGAGCCCGCGAGTGAAGCAGCGTCACGCAGGGGACACGCTGCCGTTGCCGCGGGTGCAGCTGAAACTGCCCGATCCGTCGGTGACGGGCCGGGCGGTGTTTGTCGATGCCACCGGCCGGCGGGCGCACCGTCTGCACCGCTGGGGCTTGGTCGTGGCACTTGCGGCGGCGGCCTATCTCGTCGCTGTGGCCAGTAGCTTGCTGGGTGGGCCCTCGCTGCCGTCGGCGCTGCTGCTCGTCGAGAGGCCGGGCCAGGGGTCCACGTCGCAGGACACTGTGTCCGGGCCGGAGGACGACCTTGCGTCCGCACCGGCGGTTGCGCCGGAGGTGAGTCGTCGCGGGGACACGACGGACGCTGCGCCCGGGCGGATGTCTTCTCGGCGGTCGGACGGCAAGGAATCCCGCTCGCAGACCGGGCAGCCTGGGCAAAGGACGCGAGGTAAGTCCGGCGACATTCCGGCCGCAGATCGCCGGACCGAGAGCGGACGGCCGACGCAGCCCGGTCAGAGCAACGCCACTCAAAAGAACACCGGTCCTGGAAAGGCTGCGCAGGGAGAGAAGGGCAGTCCCCCAGGTCACGCCGATCGCGGGCAGCCGCGTAGCGAGCGAGTGGGGGCTGCCCCGCAGTCGCGGTCGGCCGATTCGGGGTGACCAGGCTTTGGGGGGCGCGCCATCGGGGCGCACGTGCCGTTCCGGCGCACACGCACTGGTTCCTTCTTGTGCTGGTGTTGTCGACGCTGGCGTGCGCGCTGCTGGTCCAGGGCTATAGCCGCCACATGTTCGGCACTGGGAGCGACGTACGCCCGCCGGGTGAGGCCGATTCGGTGCCGCCGGCGGTCCTCCGAGGTGGCCCCATCATCGGTGAGGTGAGCCCTCGGGTCCGGACATTGCACCCGCGGCGCTCTACAGTGGCGCTCACATTCGACGACGGTCCGGACCCCAACTGGACGCCGCGCATCCTTGACGTTCTGCGAGAGCACGACGTACACGCGACGTTCTTCGTGCTCGGAGCGAAAGTCGCCGAGTACCCCGGTCTGGCGCGCCGGATCGTTGAGGAGGGCCACGAGTTAGGGCTCCACGGGTTCGTCCATGCTGATCTCGGAGCGGCCAGCGCATGGCGTCGTGACTTCGAGCTTCGTGAGTCCCAACTCGCCATCGCAGGTGCTACCCAGGTCTCCACGACGTTGCTGCGCCCGCCGTACTCGTCGACCAATCCGGCTGTCGACGACGTGCAGTGGCGGCTGATGGGAGGGCTGTCCGACGAGGGCTTCCTCACGGTCCTCTCGACGCTGGACAGCCGCGATTGGGAGAGGCCCGGTGTGAAGCGCATCGTGGCGAGCTCGATGCCGGAGGGTCGCGCCGGCGAGATTCTGCTCATGCATGACGCGGGCGGTGACCGGAGCCAGACTGTGGCCGCACTCGACCGGCTGCTTCCCCGGCTCACTCGTGAGGGCTACCGCGTCGGAAGCGTCGGCGAGACGACGGGGCTGATCGGCGCCAACCAGCCGGCCAGTACCGAAGACCAGTGGCTCGGCTTCGCCGTGGTCGCGGTCTTCCAAGCCAGCAACTGGGTAGTGCGCATCCTGTCCTGGATGCTGGTCGCGGCAGGTGTACTCGCGGCAGGGCGCGGTCTCGTCCTGGTCGGCGCGGCCCGCCGCCACCATCGACACCATCGTCGTCGTGCCCACAGCCGTGCCCGTCGCCGGCGCGACCTGGTCGTGGAACCGGTCTCCATCATCGTGCCCGCCTACAACGAAGCCGCCGGGATCGAGGCCGCGGTCCGCTCGCTGGTCGCCTCCGATCTTCGTGTCGAGGTGATCGTTGTCGATGACGGCTCCACCGACGACACGGCCGCGATCGTGGAGGAACTCGACCTTCCCGGTGTGCGGCTCATCAGACAGGCCAACGCAGGCAAGCCGGCCGCATTGAACACCGGGATCGCGGCCGCCTCCCACGATCTGGTCGTGATGGTCGACGGCGACACCGTCTTCGAGCCGGTCACCGTCCGGCGGCTCATCCAGCCGTTCTCCGACCCCGGTGTCGGCGCGGTGTCGGGGAACGCCAAGGTCGCCAACCGGTCCGGACTACTCGGCCGGTGGCAGCACATCGAGTACGTCGTCGGCTTCAACCTCGACCGACGCATGTACGACCGCGCCAAGTGCATGCCCACGGTGCCGGGCGCGATCGGCGCGTTCCGGCGGATCGCCCTCATCGACGTGGGCGGGGTCAGCGACGCGACCTTGGCCGAAGACACCGACCTGACGATGGCACTGTGCCGGGCCGGCTGGCGAGTGGTGTACGAGCCCGCCGCCAGGGCCTGGACCGAGGCACCAGCCACGTTCGGAGCACTGTGGCGGCAGCGTTATCGCTGGAGCTACGGCACGATCCAGTCGATGTGGAAACACCGCGGCGCACTGATCGGGCGCGGTGCCTCCGGCCGGCTCGGCCGCCGCGGGCTCACCTATCTCCTGCTCTTCCAGGTCCTGCTGCCACTGCTTGCCCCAGTCGTCGACGTCTTCGCGATCTACGGGTTGGTGTTCCTCGATCCCTTGCGGGTGGGCGGCCTGTGGCTCGGGTTCCTCGCACTCCAGGCAGCCATCAGCATCTACGCGTTCCGGCTCGACCGGGAACGCATGAGACCCCTGTGGAGCCTGGCACTACAGCAGTTCGTCTACCGACAGCTCATGTATCTCGTCGTCATCCAGTCGGTGTGGACCGCGCTCGCCGGCACCCGGCTCCGGTGGCAGCGCATCGAACGCTACGGCACCCTCTCAGCCGGGCCCGGAGGACCGCCGGTCAGCCGCACCGGCGACACCGGACGACGGTAGAGCTGACACCACCTCGAGCAT
>JALDXR010000379.1:0-4286 GCA_032154865.1 Nocardioidaceae bacterium | reverse complement strand
GATGGCGACCAAGCTGCTGACCGAGACCCCCGTACAGGAACTGCCGCACATCGCCGCGTGGCGTGAGGCCTACCGCGCCTTCGGCGCCAAGCCGCAGCGCACCCGCAACAGCCTCGAGGCCCTCACCCGGCGCGCCGACGCCGGCCTGCCGCGCGTGAACCGGCTGACCGACATCTACAACGCAGTCTCGGTCCTGCACCAACTGCCCCTCGGCGGTGAGAACCTCGCCCGCTACGCCGGCGGTCCCCGTCTTGTCCGAGCCACAGGGACTGAGCCGTTCGACACCGTCGCAAACGGTCAGAGCGTCATCGAGCACCCCGAAGTCGGAGAAGTCGTGTGGCGCGATGACAAAGGTGTGACCTGCCGCCGATGGAACTGGCGACAGGGCCGCCGTACCGAGCTGACCCCCGACACCACGACCACACTGTTCATCCTCGACGCGCTCGCGCCCATGACCGACCAGACCCTGACCGCCGCCGCCGACGACCTCGTCGACCACCTCCAGCGCCTCGGCGCCGACCTCCGTATCGCCACCCGGCTCATCGCGCCTGATCCCCACGGAAGACCATGATCTGCGTCCAGTTCATCTTCAAGCCCGGCACCTACGACGACGACTTCCACCGCCTCGACGGCCAGATCGACGAGTACGCGCGAAGCCTGCCCGGGTTCGAGAAGACCGAGAAGTACCTCTCACCCGACGGCGACGTGGTCAATGCCATCTACTACTTCGCCGACCAAGAGTCCGTCGCCCGCCTCGCCCGATTCCCGCAGCATCAAGAAGCGCGGGGTCAGGTGCACCGGTGGTACGACGGCTATCGCATCGTCCTCAGCGAGGTCAAAGCGACCTACGGCGACGGCAATCTGCCCGGGTGAGACCCGATGACCTGCGGTGGGGTGTGGAGCCGCCTGTCGGAATCGAACCGACGACCTACGCATTACGAGTGCGTCGCTCTGGCCAACTGAGCTAAGGCGGCAGGACCCGGGCGCCGGGCCGACCGCCGAGTGTAGTCGGCGCCGTTGGGGCCCGCCCACTCCGTATCGCTGCCAGGGCCGTCGATGTTCCCGATGTAAGGGTTGAGTCGTACAAGATCATTACAACACGATGGAGATATGACCCCGCGCCAGCACGTCCACCACTGGATACCGACGTCGCAGCATGCCACGAGTGAAGGGCCGATCAGCTACGAGCGATGCGGGTGCGGGCGGTGGCGGGTTCGACGCGGTACGTCGGTGCGCGTTGACCAGACGCTCGTACTCGCGCCGTCTCGGTCAGCCTGACCGTTTTCCTTCGGCTGCCATCCTGGCATCAGGGCAGGAGGCAGCCGTGGCCCAGGATGACGATGCGTTCACCGAGTTTGTCGCGACACGCTCGGTAGCACTGCTGCGGCTGGCCTACCTGCTGACCGGCGACCGTGAACGGGCCGAGGATCTCCTTCGTACGACCCTGATCAAGGCGTTCTCCCGATGGCGTGGCCTGCGGGAGCCGCGGACGGCGGAGTCCGAGGTACGCAAGGCCATGGTCCGGGCGGTGATCAGCCGACGAGGGCAGCCGTCGAGGGAACGCGAGCTGGTCGCCCTGGGCCCGCACGAGCCGCAGGTCGAGGCAGCCAACGATGCCGCGGTCGAGGGCAGCCTGTGGCCGATCGTCCGGACCCTGCCCCCACGCCAGCGCGCCGCGCTCGTCCTGCGCTACCACGAGGAACTCACCGAGTCCGAGACGGCGGCAGTACTCGGCAGCTCGACCCGGTCGGCCACGACCCAGCTCACCCGGGCGCTGGAGACGCTGCGGGCGGATGAAGGATCCGGAAGTCCCGAAGGAGACAACGACCCGGCCTCGCTCGAAGACCGCCTGCGTACGGAGCTGAACGCACGCGCGTACGGCGTCGAGTTCCGACCCGACATCGTCGTGAGCAGCGTCGAGAACGTTCTGGCAAGGCGACGCCGACAACGCCGGCGACAGATACGCGCGGCCGCGGCGGCGGTCGTGGTGCTGGCCATCGGCGGGGTCGCGATCGGCACCTCGGGTGGTGACGACGAGGCCCGGAAGTCGGACGTCGATCTGCCACTGCCGCCGATCCAGCCCACTCCGGTCCAGCTCGATCCCGTCGACATCCAGCAGCCACCCCGGCCCGAGGACGTCGGCGCGCTGTCCCGGCGTGACACCTTCCTCCCCGAGGTCCTGCCGGTCGACGTGGCCAACGCTCCCCCACTGTCCGAGGACCCGATCGATCACGCGCTCGCCCTGGTCGCCGGCGAGGGCACGGAGGTCGGAGTCGTCGGTGACGATGGACGGTTACGGCGATTGGACGGGGTCGAGCTCGGACCGCGACCAGACCCGAGCTCGGCGACATCCAGTCCGATCGCGAAGGGATCGCTCACGCCGGACGGCAGCCGGGCGGCCTTTCCGCAGTCCGACGCGGTGGTCGTCGTCGACCTCACGACCGGCGAGAGTGACCGATTCGGCCTCCTCGGCCCGAACTCGAGAGTGACGTGGTTTCCCGACGGACGGCAGGTCCTGGTCAGTCAGGAAGGCGGTTCCACCAGTGTCCTCGACACCGTGGACGGCTCGATCGGCGGCGAGCCGTACAGCGCCTACCGCGCGGCCCTCCTGCCGGACGGCACCGCGGTGGAGCTCCGGGAGACCGGCGACTGGCCGGCCCGAAGTGACCTGATCACCTGGCGGCAGAACGGCACCGCCGGCGGAGTCCCGATCCTGCTCCGGCACCGGAGCGAGACACCCGCCAGCGCGATCGACGGACGCCTCGTGGTGGCAGCGACGTATGAGGACCCTGACGCCGCCAGCGCTTCGGGCGAGACCGGGTGGGTCGTGGTCAACATCGACAGCGCCGCGCCGGTGGAGATGTTGCGCGCGCCGACGGCCTGGTACGACACATGGCTGTTCGGCCTGCACGGCTGGCTCGACTCCGACACCGTGCTCATCCAGACCGCGGACTACATCATCGCGTGGACACCCGACCTCGGTGCGCTGCAACGCGTGACCGAAGTGGCCACAGATGTCTCGCTTGCGATGGCCGTGATCGAGTGACGTAAACCATTGCCGCCTGTCAACCTGTCTCTAAGGGCAGGAGGACAGTTTCGTGGCCCGAGAAGACGCAGCATTCACCGAGTTCGTGGCAACTCGCTCGGTCTCGCTGCTGCGGACGGCCTACCTGCTGACCGGCGATCGCTACCTGGCCGAAGACCTTCTGCAGACCGCGCTGAGCAAGGCGTACCCGCTCTGGGGTGGAATCCGGGAGCCGCGTGCGGCGGAGTCCTACGTGCGTACGGCCATGGTCAGGACGCTGATCAGCTGGCGGAAGCGATCCGCGTGGACGCGCGAGACGGTGGCCGCTGCGCCGCCGGACACTCCCGCCGCGCCCGTTGATGACGTGGAGACGCGGTCCCGACTGTGGCCGGTCGTCCTCACCCTCCCGCCGCGGCAGCGCGCCGTGATCGTGCTGCGCTACTACGAGGATCTGACCGAGCCGCAGACCGCGGAGATCCTCGGTTGCTCCACTGGAGCCGTCAAGAGCCACAACGCTCGAGCACTGCACGCCCTGCGGGCCCGCCTGGGCGAACCGGAAGACGCGTGGAGGTCGTCGTGACTTCGCCGCTTGAAGACCGACTCCGGACGGAGCTGCGCGAGGAAGCAGACACCGTCGAGCTCCGGGCCGGCTTCGTCGCGACCACGGTCGACCAGGTCTTCGTCCGGCGCCGGCAGCGGCGGATACAGGCTCTGGCCGTGGCAGCCTGCGTAATCGTGATCCTTGCGCTGAGCGGCGTGCTGGCCAGCCAGGCAGGGGATGATTCGAGCCCGCCGGTGATCGATCAGGTCACCGTCCAGACCCTGCGTCAGACGGAGCAGGGCCGCCTGAGCGCCCTGGTCGCCGCCGAGCGGCCCGAGCTCGAGCAGCTCCACGCCGACGACTTCGAGCTCATCACGCCGACCGGAGACCCGCTCACACGCGAGGCGTACCTCGATGCGGTCGCCACCGGCGGGCTTGACTTCCAGACGTACGAGCCGGTTACGCCGATCGAGGTGCGCCTGTACGGGGACGCCGCTGTCCTCCGGTACAAGTCGCGCATCGTCGTTGTCCCCGGCGACGAGCCCCGGCGCGCCGACGGGGCCTGGCACACCTGCCTGTACGAGAACCGCGGCGGTGACTGGAAGATCGTGTGGGAGCAGACAACGCTCGTCGACCCCGATCCGGGCGACTAGCGGACGTCCGGTGCCATCTCGAGCTCGCCGAAGTCGCGATCCCAGTGCTGATCGGCGAACCGCAGCG
>JALDXR010000024.1:0-14823 GCA_032154865.1 Nocardioidaceae bacterium | reverse complement strand
CTTCGCGGCCGTACTCGGCTCCGGTCATCGCGCCGCCGACGGCTCGGACGTCGGCCGACTCGGACCGGGTGTCGACGGAGCGCGAGCCGCCGTCAGCGAGGTGGACGGTCTGCGCGTGATCACGCTGGACAGCCTGATCCCGGGCTCGGTGCACGGGACGATCAGCCAAGCGCAACTGGAGTGGCTCGGTGGCATCCTGGCTCGCCCGGCGCCGTTCGGATCGATCGTCGTGTTCCACCATCCACCGGTGTTCCTGGACCGGTCGCCGTGGATGCCGTCGTTCATGCTGCGCAATCCGGAGGCGCTCGGCGCGGTGCTCGAAGACAGCGACGTACGAGTCGTCCTGTGCGGGCACGTGCACCACCAGATGAACGGGGTGCTCGCCGGAGTACCGGTCTGCGCGACGCCGGGAATCGTCACGCGCGCGGATCTCACGGCCCCGCCGCATCGGATACGGGCCGTGAAGGGCGCCGGCGCGACCGTGGTCGACCTGGGCGGACCGTTCTCTCCGCTCAGCTATGTCATCCAGGCGCGAGATCCCCAGGCCGGCGAACAGGTCTACGAGCTCGACCCACTCGCGGAGTGGCGCGACGCCGACGACCCGGCGTCCTCGACCGACGGGGTGGCCGGCGACAGGGCGTAGGCCGTCGTCGTGGCGGCCGGCTGATCGGCCGCCAGGAGACTGAGCAGGAGGTCGAGTGCCTCCCGGATGTCGTCCTCGGCGGTGTCGTGGTGGCCTTCGACGACGTAGAGCGCCCCGGTGGTGCCGGGTCCGGTCGCGCTCTGGGCGCTCTGCCGCCAGCACCAGCGACGCGCGCACACGACACCGTCCCCGTCGACGAACACGACCTCGCCCGGCTCCGGATGGACCGACTCGCTCGATCCGAGGTCGGCGAACGGCTCGGTCCCGTCTGAGAACCGCACGGTGATCGGGTCGGCGACCTGCGCCGCGTCCACGACCGCGACCGGCATCGCGTACCGGATCGAGACCAGGTTGCCGATGTCGACCAGCGGACTGATCGAGGGGATGTCGCCGCGCTTGTCGAGCCGTCGCAGCAGCGCCTCGGCGGCGTTGCGATGCTGGGTCGGCTTGGCGCCGAACGCTGTGAAGACCCGTCGCCAGGCCGTGATCGACGGGTGCATCGCGATTGGCAGGTTCGACAGGCGCTCGGCTACCGCCTGTTGCTCGATGCGATAGCGGTCCTGCAACTCCGGTGCGCTGGTGGTGTTGTCCAGCCCGGTCGCGTGGATCACTCCGGCGCGGATCGTGGGGAACCGCCCGAGGACAGCGTCGTCGTAGCCGAAGCCGGGCGGCTCGACTCTCGCGCGATCAGCACCAGCGGCGGACTCGGTCGGCATGCCGCGGAGCGTACTCCGGGTCGGCGACGATCAATGCGGGTTCTCGTCCCGAGGCCCGGAGCGCCGGCCCGGTGATGGTGGGTTCTTGGCGAGGAAGGCCTGGAGCTCGTGATCCCATCGCCGGACGGAGTACTTGCGGATGACCCGCCGGGCGAGGTCATGCGGCGGGACGACCAGTACGGGGCACTTGGCCTTCCGCAGGCAGTAGTGGCCGGTCGACTTGCGGAAGCGGGACTTTCGATGCGTCGCGCCCACGACCAGCAGGTCGTCGTCCAGATAGGCGGCATCGACGAGTACGGATCCAGGCGTGCCGAGTCGCGCGGTCGCATTGATGACCAGATCGTCCGGTGCGCAGCCCATCGCGTTGGCGAACGCTCGTTCGATGATGCGCATCTGGTCCTGCTCACGCGCGTCGATGGCGGATCTGGTGGCTTGCGACCACGAGGCTGCCGGCGTGTATCCGGGGAGGGTCGCCATCCCGGTCTTGTGCAGCAGGTCCCGGTCCGGCGGGGAGGAGTAGGCGCGCACCGCGAACAGTTCGCGATGCAGGAATCTCGCCTGGTCGACGGCGGTGCGAAGCGCCCGTAGGCCGGCCGGTGACTCGGCCACGCCGACGACCACTCGCGCGGGTCTGGGCAACGTTCTCGCCTCCCTCCCGTCGTACTCCACGATCGCCTCGCGGGAAGGCGTCGCGCAGGTGCTCAAGTACCCGAGTCGAGGGACCTTCGACGTGGATCCGGCATCAGCGGGCGATCCCTCGTGATCAGGGGCGATCGTGGTCGTGCGGTTCGTGGCGGTACGGCCGATAGACCCCTTCACGCAGGGCGAAACGACTCTGCCCAGCCGCGATGCCGAGGCCGATCGTGGAGACATGGGCCAGGCAGCAGCACATCCCCTCGTCGTGGGTTACGACGGCTCGGCGGACAGCGAACGGGCACTCACCTGGGCGATCGCGGCGGCCAAGCTGCGGCGGCGCCCTCTCCGGCTCGTGGCGGTGCTCGACTACGGCGCACCGGAGTGGCTCCCGGACCGGGTCGAGGAGGCGCGGAGCCGGGCCGCGGAGGAGCTCTCGAATGTCGGCGACCAACCCGGCGGACTCACCCTGACGGTCTTGAAACCGCGACGCGAGGAGCCGACCCACGCACTACTCAGGCTCTCCGAGGACGCCCACCTGGTCGTGGTGGGTGCCCGTGGACACGGCGCGTTGGCGGGAATGTTGATCGGCTCGGTGAGTCAGCACCTCGGCCGCCACGCCGAATGCCCCGTCGTGGTCGTACGAGAGCCGCACGACGAAACGGCCAACCGGATCGTCGTAGGACACGACTACTCACCGGGCAGCGAGGTCGCGTTGGACTACGCCTTCGACGCCGCGGAGCGGACCGGCGCATCGCTCGTGGTGGTGCACGGCTGGCGCCACAGCACGGCCGGTGCGGTCGGCGTGGCCGTGCCGTTGGCGTCGGACATCGCCGACGAGATCGGTACGAGGCAGACCGAGTTGCGTGCGGCGCTCTCGGGGTGGATCGACAAGCATCCCGGCGTCGACGTCCATTGGGAGGCGATCCCGTTGCATCCGACCCGGGTCCTCACCGACGCGTCGGAGCAGGCTGCTCTGGTCGTGGTCGGATCCCGCGGTCGCGGCGCCTTCGCGGGGATGCTGCTGGGTTCGGTGAGCATGGGCGTGCTCCACCACGCCCACTGCCCGGTCGCGATCGCCCGCTGACGAGTCGGCTGGTGGACGGATCAGCGGTCCACCGCGAGTCGCGCGGCGAACCCGACGAGCAGCGCGCCGAGCGAGCGCTGTAGCCAGCGGCGCACGGCGGGGGCACGGAGTACGAGATCGCGCGCGACCGCCGCGGCGTACGCATAGATCAGGAACACGGCGAACGTCGCGAGCATGAAGATCGCGCCGAGCCCGATCAGACGCGGATCCAGCAGCGTCGGCGGTGTGTCGAGGAACTGGGGGAGGAACGCGAAGAAGAACAAGGTCAGCTTGGGATTGAGCAGGTTCAGCAGGATGGCGCGGCGAACGACGCGGCGCATCGACCCGGACGCGTCGTCCCGGGACTGCTCGTCGAGCTCGAGCAGGTCGCCCCGGCGCATCATCGACAGGCCCAGGTAGAGGAGGTAGGCGACGCCGGCCCACCTGACGGTCTCGTAGACGACCGACCCGGCCTGCATGACCCCGGACAGACCCAGCATCGCCGCCAGCAGGTGTGGCACGACGCCGAGCGTGCAGCCGATCGTCGCGAACAGACCCCGTCGCCAACCACCCCCGATGGCACTGGCGATGGTGTAGACGACACCGGTGCCAGGGATCGCCGCCACGACGAGCGAGGTCAGGACGAACTCGTACGACATGACGCGGAGCGTACTCCGGCACCCTGACCTTCGACCCCCGACGCAGATGCGATCGGCCGCACCGTTCGTTCACGCATGCGGGTTAACGTCAGCGGGTACGGCCCGTTCTGGAGGTGCCCGCATGCGCGTCATCGAGACCACGCCGTTGTCGAGCGAGACGCTGGACCAGGTCCACGCGTACTGGCGGGCGGCGAACTACCTGTCGGTCGGTCAGATCTACCTCCTCGACAATCCACTGCTCCGGGAGCCGCTGCGTCCGGAGCACATCAAGCCGCGATTGCTCGGCCACTGGGGCACGACGCCGGGTCTCAACTTCCTGTACGCCCACCTCAATCGGGTGATTCGGGAACGAGACCTCGACCTGATGTACGTCATCGGGCCCGGTCATGGTGGGCCGGCGATCGCCGCGAACACCTGGCTCGAGGGCAGCTACACCGACACCTATCCGGGCGTGACCCAGGACGAGGGCGGGCTGCTCCGGCTGTTCCGGCAGTTCTCGTTCCCGGGCGGGATCCCGAGCCATGTCGCGCCGGAGCTGCCGGGGTCGATCCACGAGGGCGGCGAGCTCGGCTACTCGCTGGCGCACGCCCACGGCGCTGCGTTCGACAACCCGGACCTCGTCGTCGCCTGTGTGGTCGGTGATGGCGAGGCCGAGACGGGTCCGCTCGCGACGTCGTGGCACGCCAACAAGTTCGTCGATCCGGCCCGAGACGGCGTCGTGCTGCCGATCCTGCATCTGAACGGCTACAAGATCGCCAACCCCACCGTGCTGGCGCGGATCGGCGACGACGAGCTGACCCAGCTGCTCGAGGGTCACGGCTACGAGCCGTTCCTCGTCGATGGGTCCGATCCGGAGCCGGTGCACCAGGCGATGGCCGGCACGCTCGACCACGTCCTCGACCGGATCCGCGACATCCAGAGCGCGGCCCGGTCGGGCGATGACGAGCAGCGACCGCGGTGGCCGGTGATTGTCCTGCGTACCCCGAAGGGCTGGACCGGACCGGCGGAGGTGGACGGCCTCCCGGTCGAGGGCACCTGGCGCTCCCATCAGGTGCCGCTCTCGGGCACTCGTACCAACAGCGACCATCGCGAGCAGTTGCAGCGCTGGATGGAGAGTTATCGGGCCGACGAACTCTTCGACGCCGACGGGCGTCCGGTGGCGTCGATCCGCGCCTGGGCGCCGACCGGACCGCGTCGGATGGGGTCGAGTCCGCATGCCAACGGCGGTCTGCTCACGCGCGGACTCGAGCTGCCGGACTTCCGGGACTATGCCGTCGAGGTCAAGGAACCGGGAGCCGAGCTGACCGAGCCCACCCGAGTGCTCGGTGAGTTCCTGCGCGATGTGATGCGACGCAACGGCGAGACCTTCCGGTTGTTCGGCCCCGACGAGACCGAGTCCAACCGGCTCGGAGCGGTCTACGACGTCACCGCCAAGGCCTGGAACGCCGCGACCGAGCCGACCGACGAGCACCTGGCCCGCGACGGCCGAGTGATGGAAGTACTCAGCGAGCACCTGTGTCAGGGCTGGCTGGAGGGCTACCTACTCACGGGACGGCACGGGCTCTTCTCGTGCTACGAGGCGTTCATCCACATCGTCGACGCGATGTTCAACCAGCACGCCAAGTGGTTGAAGGTCTCGCGCGGTCTGAGCTGGCGACGGGCGATCCCGTCGCTCAACTATCTGCTCACGTCGCACGTGTGGCGGCAGGACCACAACGGCTTCTCCCACCAGGATCCCGGCTTCATCGATCACGTCGTCAACAAGAAGGCCGAGGTGATCCGGGTCTACCTGCCACCGGACACCAACACGCTGCTCTCGGTCGCCGACCACTGCCTGCGAAGCCGCGACTACGTCAATGTCATCGTGGCCGGCAAGCAGCCGCAGCCGAGCTGGCTCGACATGGACCAGGCGGTTCTGCATGCGACCAGGGGAGCGGGCATCTGGGAGTGGGCCAGCAACGACGAGGGAGAGCCCGACGTCGTGCTCGCCTGCGCCGGCGACGTGCCGACCCTGGAGGTGATGGCCGCCACCGACCTGCTTCGGCGCCGGCTACCCGATCTCAAGGTACGGGTGGTGAACGTCGTCGACCTGATGCGATTGCAGGCCGAGCACCAGCATCCGCACGGCATGTCCGACCGGGAGTTCGACGCGCTGTTCACGACCGATCGGCCGGTCATGTTCGCCTACCACGGCTATCCCTGGTTGATCCATCGACTGACGTACAGCCGGCACAACCATCACAACATCCACGTGCGCGGCTACATCGAGGAGGGCACGACCACGACGCCGTTCGACATGGTCGTGCTCAACAACCTGGACCGCTTCCATCTGGTGATCGACGTGATCGACCGGGTGCCGGGCCTCGGACAGCGGGCCGCGCAGTTGCGGCAGGACATGGTCGACCTGCGTACGCGGCACTGGTCCTACGTCCGCGAGCACGGTGAGGACCTGCCCGAGGTTCGGGACTGGGTCTGGCCGAGCTGATGCGCGTACTCGTCGTCAACGCCGGCTCGTCGAGTCTTCGGCTGCGCCTGCTCGCGCCCGACGACGAGGTCGTGGACGATCAGCACCTCGAGGACTGGGACGGAGCCGAGACCGCGTTGGCCGAGTGGATCGAGAAGCTGGACGGCGTCGACGCGATCGGCCACCGCGTCGTGCATGGCGGATCGATGTTTCGCGCGCCAACAGTGGTGGACGACGAGGTCGAGTCCGGCATCGAGTCCCTGACCTCGCTGGCGCCGCTGCATCAGCCGCGCTCACTCGCCGGGATCCGGATGACCCGCAAGACACTGTCCGGCGTACCGTCGGTCGCCTGCTTCGACACTGCCTACCACGCCACGCTTCCCGACGCCGCGGCCACGTATGCGCTGCCCGCGCCGTGGCGCGAGAAATGGGACCTGCGGCGGTTCGGCTTCCACGGGCTGTCGCACTCCTACGCCGCTCGCCGGGTGTCGGATCTGCTGGCGCCGCGGCCGGTGACCCGGATCGTGACTTGTCACCTCGGCGCGGGAGCGTCACTGTGCGCGTCGAAACAAGGCCGTTCGCTCGACACGACCATGGGCTTCACGCCACTCGAGGGCCTCGTCATGGCTACCCGCTCCGGATCGGTCGACCCCGGACTGCTGCTCTGGCTCGCGAGCGAGGGCGGGCTGACGGTCGACGAGCTCTCCGACGGTCTCGAGCATCGGGCCGGACTCGCGGGGCTCGGCACACCATCCGGTGACATGCGCGAGGTGCTCGACGCCCGCGCCCAGGGAGACGACGCAGCCCGACTCGCCTTCGACGTCTACGTGCATCGCCTGGCGGGCGAGTTGGCCCGGATGGTCACATCACTCGGCGGTCTGGACGCCGTGGCATTCACCGGTGGCGTCGGCGAGCACGCGCCAGAGGTACGGGCCGCCGTCGCCGAGCGACTCGGCTTCCTCGGAATCGCGATCGAAGCCGAGGCGAACGCGCGTGCCGACGGAGATGTCGACCTGAGTGCGTTGGGCGCGTCGGCCGCGACACTGGTCGTTACGGCCCGCGAGGATCTGGAGATCGCACGCCAGGTACGCGACCTACTCGACTCGTGAATCGTGCCCGGCTTGCTCACCATGGCCCCGAGCTCGGCGGGAGTTGCCAAGGCCGAAAGTTGAGTGCCGATTATGGCAAGTACGGCAGTTGCGACAAGCTCTCGCGAAGGGTTTGACCGCCCAGGTTCGAGTGGCCTCTCGAAGACGTCATCCGTTCTGATACGGCTCGCGCCGAAACTGCGCGTCCGCCCATGGGAAGACACGCAATCTCGGCGCGAGAGGTGAGAGTTGGTCAGTTCGGCTCTGGTGCGCCGACCGAACGCCAGTAGTCGTTGAGTGCGCCGTTCGTCTTCACGAACCAGATGATTCCGCCGACGATCGGCAACAGGATCCAGCATCCGGTGACTGCGGTCACGGGCGGCTCTTGGCCGCGGCGCTGGTAGACCTTCCCGGTCTCGCTGGACGTCAGGAACGGCATGACGATGCCGACGAAGATCGCCAGGATCAAGGCGACGCCGCCGCCGATGCCCTCGCCGGTGTGGTTCTTCAGCTCCTCGTGTCGCTTGAAGTACCAGTACCAGCCGTAGATGCCGAGCGTGATGATGAAGAGCAGGATGCAGATGCCGGTCTTGCGGATCTCGCCGATCGGGGCCTGGCCGTACTGCTGCATGGCGCCGTACTGCTGTGCGTAGGCCTGCTGGTCATATCCCTGTTGCGGGTACGGCTGCTGGCCGTAGCCCGGTTGCTGTTGCTGTTCATAGCCTGGCTGCGGGCCGGGCTGTTGTCCGTACCCACCAGGCTGTTGTTCGGAACCTTGCTGTGGGTACGGCTGCTGACCGTAGCCCCCAGGCTGTCCTTGCGGCTGCCCCTCTCCCCCGCTGGGATTCGGGGGGCCCTGCTCGGTCATGTCTCCTCCGAAAGGTGGAAGGTGCGTCGGCAATACCCTAGGGCAACCAACGCCTGATTTGCGGGAGTTCGGGCGCGTCGCAGCCCTGGAACACTGGCGAGGTGCACGTCGCTCTCCACGTGGTCTTCATCGCGGCCGCGGTCATCGGCATTACAGCTCTCGCGCGTCGATACAGCGTCTCCGCACCGGTGCTGTTGTTGATCGCGGGCTTCGTCGCGTCGTACGTACCGTTCATCGACAACGTCAGGCTCACCCCCGAACTCGTCCTGATCGGATTGCTACCGCCGTTGCTGTACGCCGCGGCGCTGCGCACGTCACTGATCGACTTCCGGCGCAACCGGCGGCCGATCGCCCTGTTGTCCGTCGGTCTGGTCGTGTTCACGATGACCGGCGTCGCCCTCGTCGCCCATTGGTTGCTCCCCATCGGGTGGGCCGCCGCCTTCGCGCTCGGGGCCGTGGTGGCGCCACCGGATGCGGTTGCCGCGACCGCGATCGCCCGCAAGGTCGGCATGCCGAGGCGGGCCGTGACGATCCTCGAGGGCGAGAGCCTGGTCAACGACGCGACCGCGCTGGTGGCGTTGCGCACCGCGATCGCGGCCCTGGCCGGCACGGTCGCGGCGTGGGAGATCGCCGGCGACTTCCTGGTCTCGGCGCTCGGTGGCGCGGCGATCGGCATCGGGGTCGCCCTCGTGGTGGGCCTGGTGCGACGCCGGATCCAGGACGACCTCACCGATGTGGCGGTGTCGTTGCTGACGCCGTGGGTGGCGTACCTGCCGGCCGAAGAGGTGAACGCCTCCGGCGTGCTGGCTGTCGTGGTGGCGGGTCTGCTGCTGGGGCACCAGGCGCCGCTGATCCAGTCCGCCACCGCCCGCGTCCTGGAACGCATGAACTGGTCGACGATCCAGTTCCTGCTGGAGAACGCGATCTTCTTCCTCATCGGCATGCAGGTGCGAGAGATCGTCGACGATCTGGCCGCCAGCAGCCTGCCGGGAAGTCAGATCGTCACGGCCGCCGTACTGACGCTGCTGGCCGTGATCGTGCTGCGGATCCTCTGGGTCTTCCCGGCGGCCTATCTGCCTCGGCTGATCCCGTCGATCCGGCGGTCCGAGCCGCCGCCGTCGTGGCAGGTGATCACGTTGGTCGCCTGGGCCGGCATCCGTGGCGTCGTGACGCTGGCCGCGGTGTTCCTGATTCCGGAGGACACGCCGCATCGGGAGGTGTTCGTCGCGATCGCCTTCGCGGTGACGGCGGGCACCTTGGTGATCCAGGGGCTCAGCCTGCCGTGGCTGGTTCGAGTGCTTGGCGTCTCCGGGCCGGATCCCGCCGAGGACCATCTCCAGGCGGCCAGCGTCTACCAACGCGCGGCGACCGCGGGACTGCGAGCGCTCGACCGGGAACTGACCGGCGACGAGCCCGAGGAGGTCGTGGAGCGACTGCGGCGGCGTAGTCTGGAGCGCGCCAACGCGGTATGGGAGCGGCTCGGCACGCAGATCGAGACGCCGAGCGTCGTCTATGCCCGGTTACGAGCGCGAATGCTCATCGCCGAGCGAGTCGAGGTGTTGCGAGTACGGCGGCGGGGGTTGGTCGACCAGGAGGTGTTGGGCCAGGTGCTCGACGCCCTCGACGTGGAGGAGACGGTCCTTGACCAGGCAACCGAAGCCAGCTCGGAAGAGCGCCGGACCGAATTGCGGCCGCCGATGAACACCGCAGGATGCGAGGACCTGCGGACCTACGAGAGTCCGCCGCGACCGCATACCCCCGAAGGCTGCGAGGACTGCCTGCGGGACGGTACGACCTGGGTGCATCTGCGGCTGTGCATGACATGCGGCAGGGTCGCCTGCTGCGACTCGTCGCCGCAGCGGCACGCCACCGCACACTGGGGCGATTCCGGACATCCGGTCGTGCGAAGCTTCGAGACCGGTGAGGCCTGGCGCTGGTGTTACGACCACCAGCTCCTCGGCTGACCGGCTCAGTCCCACTGGGCGGACGACCACACCCGACCGTCATCGGTCACCAGCTCCATGGCGGTGATCTCGCCCGCCGGCGCTTGGGTGATCCAGGTGTGGCCCTCCGGCTCATCGACGGTCCATCGCCCCGCATCGACCATGCGGCCGCTCTTGAGCAGAACCCGGCATGTGTACGGAACGCCGACGACGGGATCGGAGACGGCCACGACAACGACGGGATCACCTTCGATCGAGGTGACCGCGACAGTGCCCACTACGTCCCCGTCTGACTTACGCAACAGCGCAGCGTCGCCGGCCAGCGGAGGCTCACTCGACTCGGAGTTGTCCCACACCGTGACCCCGACAGCGCCACCAAGGAGTAGCGCGAGCACCGCCGCGGCGACAGTGACGAGGAGTCGACGACGACGCTGTCGCCGGTGCGTGGGAGGTCGCGCTGCGTCGGTCGACCCGGGCGGGTTCACCGCGCCGATCCGGGTGAGTACGCGTTCGTCGAAGCCGACCGGCGGCGCGATGTCCGGTGCGGCGGGCAGGACGGCGTCGACGGCGATCGCGATGGCGTCGTAGGCCGCTCGGCACTGTGCGCAGTCGACCAGGTGATGGATCAGCTGGCTTCGCCGCGGCTCGTCGACATCGCCGAGCGCCAGCTCGACGAGTTCGTCGTCAGGATGGAGCGGTTGCTCAGTCATGACGCTCCTCCTGCATCGCCTGGCGGAGACGACGCAGGCCGCTCCGGATTCGAGTCTTGGCAGTGCCGAGCGGGATGCCTTCACGCTGGCTGATCTCGGCAGCCGTGCAGCCCCCGATGACTGCCAAGACTACGGCCCGGGCCTGTTCCCTGGGGATTGCCGTGAGCCGGCGTACCGCGTGCTCGCGTTCGAGGCGGCGCAGCGCGGCCTCGGCCGGGTCCGGCGCGGTCATCGAGTCGTGCAGGAGTTGATCGAGTTGCTCCTGATCGGTCGGGGTCGTCCGCCGGCTGCGTACCGCGTCGATCGCGGCATTTCGGGTGATCGTGAGCAACCAGGTGCCGACCGAGCCGCGTCGTGAGTCATAGCTCGTCGCGGCTCGCCAGGCTCGTACGAAGGCTTCCTGCGCCACGTCCTCGGCCAGACTGGCGTCGCGGGTCACCGAGAGTGCAAGCCCGAAGACCGGACCCTGGAAGCGACGGACGAATGCGGTCGCCGCCGGTGGGTCGTCGACCGCCAGGCCGGCGACCAGCGCCGCATCCTCGGCGCGGTCCGCGTAGGTGGAAAGCTGCACGTCAGGTGATACGTGCGGCGGTCGGTCGGAGATTGCGTCGCTGGCGTCGCCGGCCTGCGGACTGTCTTGAGCAGCCGGTCGACGGCGCCGTTCGCCGCGGCGTCTCCCTGGGTCTGACATCGCCTCACCTGTCTGCGTGGGAGGCTACTACGGCTCGGCCCTACCTCGGTGCGCGCACCGGGTGGACGAGATGCAGATCGGTGCCGATCGTCAGCCGAAATCCGACGCCACGCGCGGCCTCGATATGGAGCGGAAGGCCGGCCTGACGGAGCTTCGCGCGTAATCGCTTGACCACCGACTGCACGGCGGCCGGGCCGGTGAAGTAGGTGTCGTCCCAGGCGTCCTCGTGCAGTTGCCGGTAGGCCCACAGCCGACCGGGGCTGCTGGCCAGGCACCCCAGCACCTTGAGCTCGTGTGGGGTGAGCTGCAGGGGCTGGTCGTGCCAGGTGGCCTCGTGGTGCGCGATGTTGAGTCGAAGCCCCTCGATACGGACGACTCGCTCGCTTCGCTCGTGACGCTCCGGTGGGGCCGGGTCCGGGAGCGCCGGTTGGAGATTGCCGAGGAAACTCTGGGCGCTTTCCAGGTCGCGCGCCAGCACCATGATGCCGGCGCCGTCGAAGCGGCTGGCTAGGCGAGCTCGCTCGCGCGGCTCGTCGGCGATGCAGATGACGACGGGGACGGTCGTAGTGGCGGTGTGGTCATGAACGGCGCTGTCCATGGGGTCCTCGCAGGGTTTCGGCTACATGCGGGCTGGTGCGAGGCATGTCGCCCGAGCGACGCGACGCCGGCCCTAGCGTCGAACTCGCGAGGTCGGACTCCAGGGGCTCGGAACGCTCCCAGAGGGTCTCGAACAGGAAGGTGAGGGTCGCGGCCAGCTCCGGATTGCGGACGATGATCGCGATCAGGCCGTTCACGCCGGGGGCGATGAGCGGCATCAATACGGTGTTTGAGTCGAAGATGACGCATTTCATCGGCAGCTCGCCCGGGTAGAGCCGGGCCAGCTCGCCGCCGGTCGTCCAGGCGCCGAGATGGCGCTCGACGGACGGCTCGACAAGGACGTTGCGGTCGTAGATGCCCCGAACCCGGACGCCGCGTTTCAGGGCGGCCAGCTCGGCCTCGTTGGACCCGCCGACCTGGATCGGACCGCGTACGACGACGTCGATCGTCTCTTTCGACTCCGACTGCAGACGGTCGAAGCGCTCGCCGATCAACGTCGGCGTGCGCAGGATCTCGACCAACTCGCCGGTGGCGTCCTGATTCTGCTCGTAGAGCTCGGTCAACTCCGGGAGCGCCTGCTCGACATGGCGTTCGCGGGCCGCGAGCTCGGCCTTGTTGCGTTCGATGAGCCCGTTGAGCGCCCGATGCGGCGGAGCGGCGTGGTAGCGACTGCTGTAGCCCGCACCGGCGTCGATGAGACCCTTGGCGACCAGTGACCGGAGGACGAGGTAGACGCTGCTCCGCGAGGTGCCCGCCAGGTCCGCGATGGCCGCCGCCGGAAGCGGAGACTGGTCGAGCAGACAGAGGTAGACCTTCGCCTCGGTCTTGGTGAGGCCGAGTTGCTCCAGCGTCTCTTCGAGCTGAATGGCCTCGATGGTCACAATGTCCTCCAAGTCTCGGACGACAGTTTTACGTTGTATGAACCGGCGGCGCAAGACGTTCTCCGATCATTGGACGACATCTGATCCGGATGCCGTCCTCTTGCCCGGAAGTTGCCCGACCCGTGGCCCGGTTGCTGCCGCGATCTGTGCCTGCACTCGTCCGTGGCGGCTTCTCGACATGGCGCAACCTCGTCAGTGCGCATCCGTTGCCCCTGGCGTCGGCTGCCGATAGGAAAGGCCTCGCGGCCGCTGAGCCCGTCGTGGCCGCAGCTGCTTCGGAGGCCTCATGCAGACCAGGCTTGTCAGCGCGGTTGCGGCCCTCGTCGTCGCCATGGTTCCCGGAGCAGTGGCGGCGAGTGCTGCTCCGGCACGCACCATCGGTGTTGGCAGTCCGGACGGCGTACGTCCGGTGCCGACCGGCGAGCCGCGATCGGTGACCCTGCTCACCGGGGATCGCGTCGTCCTGACCGGTGACGCCGTCTCGGTACAGCCGGGACCCGGGCGCGACGGCATGATCTTCGACCAGTTCCGGCTCCGCGGACACTGGTACGTCTACCCGGCCGACGCACTCGAACTGGTCCAGCGCGGTCGACTCGATCGTCGGCTGTTCGACGTCACCACCCTGCTGGATCTCGGGTACGGTGACGGCCGCCGCGAGAGCATTCCGCTGATCGCGACACACCAGCCGCAGGCGGCTCCAACGCTCGGAGCGGGCGATGCCACGCTGACCCGGCGGATGCCGTCGGTCGGCATGTCCTCGTTGCGGGCTCCGAAGGACGACGCGACCGCCTTCTGGCACTCCGTCGTACGCGGAGGAGCAGACGGCGACACCAGGCTGGCGGCCGGGATCGGGACGATCTGGCTCGACGGGAGGCGGGAGCTGTCGCTCGACCAGTCGGCTCGACAGATCGGAGCTCCGGCTGCCTGGGCGGCCGGATACACCGGTACCGGGACGACGGCGGCGGTGCTCGACAGCGGTATCGACGCCGACCACCCGGACTTCGCCGGCCGGATCGTCGAGGTCCGCAACTTCACCGAAGCTCCCGACGGCAATGACACGGTCGGCCACGGGACCCATGTCGCGTCGATCCTCGCCGGGAGCGGAGCCGGCTCCGATGGGCGCTATCGAGGAATCGCGCCCGACGCCGACCTCCTGATCGGCAAGGTATGTCCCACGAACTTCTGCTCCGACTCCGCGATCCTCGCTGGCATGGTGTGGGCCAGCCAGGCGGGCGCCGACGTCGTCAATCTCAGTCTCGGCGGTCCCGACACGCCAGAGATCGACCCGCTGGAACAGGCGATCAACGACCTCAGCGAACAAACCGGCACCCTGTTCGTCGTGGCAGCCGGCAACGACGGGCCGGAGGGCAAGGTCAGCTCGCCCGCCAGTGCCGATGCCGCCCTAGCGGTCGGATCGGTCGATCGAGACGAGTCGCTCGCGGGGAGCTCGAGCCGCGGCCCGCGAGTCGGCGACTCGGCGATCAAGCCCGACGTCACCGCGCCCGGTGTCGGCATCGTCGCCGCTCGCGCGTCGGACGGGTTCCTCGGCGAGCCGGTCGACGATCTCTACACCCGCATCAGCGGTACGTCGATGGCGACCCCGCATGCGGCCGGAGCCGCCGTTCTCCTCGCTCAACAGCATGAGGAGTGGAGCCCTGAGCAGCTGAGGGCCGCGCTCGCCGGGTCCGCGCAGCCGAATCCCGCGTTGTCCGCCTTCGAGCAAGGTGCCGGGCGGATAGACCTCGCGCACGCGATCGAGCAGACCGTGGTCACCAGCCCGGCGAGTGTCAGCCTAGGCCTCCAGCCGTACCCCCACGAGGACGACGCGGTGCTGACCCGCGAGGTGACCTACCAGAACGTCGGC
>JALDXR010000378.1:0-4311 GCA_032154865.1 Nocardioidaceae bacterium | reverse complement strand
CTGACGGCCCGAGACGACGGCCGACCGGCGCGAGCCGACCAGCTGCGGGAGTTCGACGGTCCCGACGGCGAGTTGGCCACGGCGATCGAGTCGGGCGAGGTCGACCCGGTGCAGCGGATGCCGAGCGCCGACGGCCAGGCGCTGCTGACGACGTGGAAGTACTTCGACTACGAGGTTGCGGAGCTGGACCCGCTGCGGGCCACGAACTACGGCGTCACTCTGACCTTCGACGGCGAGCGGCACTGGTCGGACCTCGCGGTCGGCACGATCTACCGCATCGAGCCTCTCGACGACGGATTCCTCCTGCTCTGGGACAACCGGACCGAGTTCGTGGACGAGGACGGGGTGCGGCCGGTGCACTTCAGAGGAGCGCCCGCGCGTCTCGACGACCCCGGGATCGACGGCGTCCGGCCGCTGCTTCTCAGCAACGGTCGCTACTTCGCCGTCCAGAGCGCCGACGCGACAGCCGCGGTTATCCCCGAGCTCGACGATGCTGGGACCGGCCGGTGCGGCGATCGCGTGGTGCGTACGTCTGACGGTGTCTTGTGGGCGGTCGAGCCGGACGGCGAGCGGCTCGTCCGGTACGAGCCCGACGGGGCGATGACGTCGTACCGCTTCGCGAGGCAGGCGCCGGTCGCCGCCACGGTCGTCGAACGGGACGGCCAGATCGGTGTCCCCTGGATCGCGGCGGGCGGCGATCTGCGCATGAGCGTCTACGACGCCGGAGCCGACCGGGTCGCGACCTTCGACTATCCCGACGTGGGCGGCTGTGAGTTCGACGCCGCCGTCCTGCCCGACGGCCGGCTGCTGGTCAGCGGCCCCTCGGGCACGGTCCGGAGCCTTGGCGACTCCTGGCGCGCCGCCAGCTTGCTGTCGCTGGTGCCGGCGGCGGCGGAGCGGGGACTCGTCGAGGCCGGCGACTACCTATGCGCTGGTCTCTCGTCCCGGGCCGGTGGCTATCAGCTGTCGGCCGAGGACACCCTGACCTGTACGACCGACGGCAACCTGTGGCAGCAGGTCGGACTGGCGGACTGACGACGCGACGCCCATCGGAAGTGTGTACGGACGCAAAACCGACTCCTGACGCCCGCGTGACAGACTGGCCGACATGCTGCGTTGGCTGACTGCAGGGGAGTCGCACGGCCCGGCCCTGGTGGCGATCCTGGAGGGACTGCCGGCCGGCGTCGCGGTGACCAGCGACGACATCGGTGCAGCGCTTCAGCGACGCCGGCTCGGCTACGGCCGCGGGGCGCGGATGTCGTTCGAGCAGGACGAGCTCGAGATCATCGGCGGGATCCGTCACGGCGAGACGCTCGGCAGTCCGGTCGCGATCCGGATCGGCAACTCCGAGTGGCCCAAGTGGGAGCTGGTCATGGCAGCCGACCCGGTCGACCCGGCCGAGCTCGACGGTCTGGCGCGCAACGCGCCGCTCACCCGGCCCCGACCGGGACACGCCGATCTGGTCGGCATGCAGAAGTACGGGTTCGACGAGGCCCGGCCGGTGCTCGAACGCGCGAGTGCCCGCGAGACCGCCGCCCGCGTCGCCCTCGGCGCGGTGGCCCTGCGATTCGCCAACCAGGCCGCCGACATCGATCTGGTCAGCCACGTCGTCGAGCTCGGCACGGTCCGGGCCCCGGACGGCAAGACGCCGACGGCGCAGGATCGGGCGGCGCTCGACGCCGACCCGGTGCGCTGTTTCGACCCGGACACGAGCGCCGCCATGGTGGCCGAGATCGACCAGGCGAAGATCGAGGCCGACACGCTCGGCGGAGTCGTCGAGGTCGTCGTGACCGGCGTGCCGCCGGGCCTTGGCAGTCACGTCCACTGGGACCGACGCCTCGACGCCCGGCTGGCCGGGGCACTGATGGGAATCCAGGCGATCAAGGGCGTCGAGGTGGGAGACGGCTTCGGGCTCGCCCGGTCGAGAGGCTCGGCGGCGCATGACGAGATGGTGCCGGACGACGGCGGTGGGGTCCGGCGCATGTCGGGTCGCTCCGGCGGGACCGAGGGCGGCATGTCGACCGGCGAGACGTTGCGCGTGCGAGCCGCCATGAAGCCGATCTCGACGGTGCCGCGGGCCTTGAAGACCGTCGACGTCGCGACCGGTGAGGCTGCGGTGGCGCACCATCAGCGGTCCGACGTCTGCGCCGTCCCGGCTGCCGGCATCGTCGCCGAGGCGATGGTCGCACTGGTCCTTGCCGATGCGGTGCTGGAGAAGTTCGGTGGTGACTCGGTCGTCGAGACCCGGCGCAATCGCGACGCGTTCGTGGAGGGTCTCCGGTGAGCCCAACCGAAGGGGGTGGCGGCCGGTGAGTCCCCTCGTGGTCCTCGTCGGTCCGCCCGGCGCCGGCAAGACGACGGTGGGCGGGCTGCTCGCCGATCGGCTCGGCGTGACGCTGCGAGACACCGACTCCGATGTCGAGGCGACAACCGGTACGACGATCCCGGAGTTGTTCGTCGACCATGGTGAGGCGCATTTCCGGGCCCTCGAGCGACAGGCGGTCGCCGTGGCACTCGCGGAGCACGACGGCGTGCTCTCCCTTGGCGGCGGGGCCGTCCTCGATCCCGATACGCGCGAAGCGCTGCGTGGGCATCGCGTCGTGTTCCTGGACGTCGGGCTCGCCGAGGCGGTCCGCCGGGTCGGCCTCGGGGTGAGTCGGCCGCTGCTGCTCGGCAACGTACGCTCCCGGCTCAAGGCCCTGCTCGACCAGCGCCGCCCGGCGTACCAAGCGGTCGCTTGGCGGGTCATCGACACCGACGGCCAGACCCCCGAGCAGATCGTCGACGACATCGCCGGTGCCCTCACGCGCGAGGATGCCGCCTCATGACCGACGCGCAAACGCGGCTCACGGTCCGTACCGCCGCGCCCTACGACGTCCTCGTCGGTCCCGGCGTACTCGACTCGGTCGCGGAACTGCTCGGACCGGCGCACCGAGTCGCCGTGATCCACCCCGACGCGCTGTCGGCCCTCGGCAACAGTCTGCGCGAGCGGCTGGCGACCCGCGGCTACGAGGCGCACGCCGTCGTCGTGCCGACCGGAGAGGATGCCAAGACGGCCGACGTGGCGAGCTTCTGCTGGAAGGTGCTCGGGCAGTCCGAGTTCACTCGTACGGACGTGATCGTCGGTCTGGGCGGCGGCGCGACGACGGATCTTGCCGGCTTCGTCGCGGCAACCTGGCTTCGGGGCGTTCGCCTCGTGCAGGTGCCGACCAGTCTGCTCGGCATGGTCGACGCCGCGGTCGGTGGCAAGACGGCCATCAACACCAAGGAAGGCAAGAACCTCGTCGGCGCGTTCCACGAACCGGCCGGAGTCGTGTGCGACGTCGACCTGCTACACGGTCTGCCGCGGGCGGAGTTGGTGAGCGGCCTCGCCGAGGTGATCAAGTGCGGCTTCGTCGCCGATCCGGTGATCCTCGAGATCCTCGAGTCCGGCCCGCAGCAGGCGCTCGATCCGAGCTCACCCGCGCTGCGGGAGCTGATCGTCCGGTCGATCGCGGTCAAGTCGGCCGTCGTCTCGTCGGATCTGCGGGAGACCGGTGGCGACGACGGAGTGGGCCGGGCCGTCCTCAACTACGGTCACACCTTCGGCCATGCGGTCGAACGGGTCGAGCGGTTCGGTTTCCGGCATGGTGCCGCGGTGGCGATCGGTATGCGCTACGTCGCCGAGCTGGCCCGGCTGGCCGGCCGGCTCGACCCGGCGACGGCCCATCGACACCGCCAGGTGCTGGAGCTGGTCGGGCTGCCGACCTCGTACGCGCCGGGACGCTGGCCGGAGCTCTACGAGGCGATGCGGGTCGACAAGAAGGCCCGAGGCGACCAGCTGCGGTTCGTCGTGCTCGACGGGCTCGCCCGGCCGGGCATCCTCGCCGCCCCCGACCCCGCCCTGCTGACCGCCGCGTACGCCGAGATCGTCCGCTGAGGCGCCGACACCGATCACCCCCAGTGGGCGGGGTCAGCGGCCGACGAGCGAACGGACGGTGCGTTGGGCGTCCAGGATGCCGACGCCCATCGAGTCGCAGACCAGGCGTACGGCGGCGACCTCTTGATGGTGTCGCATCAGATCGGCCGCCTCGGCTTCGAGCTCGGGTGGCAGCTCGATCACGCGAGGTCCCCGGAGCGTCGCCTCGATCAGCTCCTCGTCGCTGCCGTCGATGCCGACGATCTCGGCCAGGTCGAGCGTGTCTTCCTTACGGTCGATCGACCCCGAGCTGTCGTCCACCGGCTGAACCACGGGCTCGGTCAGCGGCCGGCTCACGGGCTTGTCCGCCGGAGGCTCCGGCTCGTCCGCGGCTCCGGGCGGCGGTGGAGGCG
>JALDXR010000377.1:0-4317 GCA_032154865.1 Nocardioidaceae bacterium | reverse complement strand
TGGTCGACGAGAAGGTCTCCGTGTTCGACGGTATCGTCGTCCAGACGGCGGAAGGTAGACGGTTCGTCGACGCCGATTTCATCGGCGCGATCTACACCACATACGTCTGCACGACACTCTCCGCGGACCAGGCAGCGAACCTCCCCGTGCCCGATGAGTCGAACCTGATCGATGTCAAGCCGGCGAGGTCGATGGCCGAACGGTTGAGCCGCATGTTCGGTCGGGGGAAGCGGTAGTGCTCTGCGCACGCCGCGAGATCTGCACTGAGCGTCATACCCGACGGCCCGAGCGGGTCACCGCACCGTGAAGCTGGTCGATCCCGCGCTGACGTACTGGTCGGTGAGGAGGTAGTGGGCGACGTATCGGCCTGGTGGGAGTGGCCAGGGGCTGCCCTGGTGGTCGCGGCCGAGGACGAGTTCTCCGTCGGTGGTCGGGGGGAGGGCGCCGGAGTCGTGGCCGCCCGTGTAGCTCCAGACCAGGTAGTCGTCGGTCTCTGGGTCGGCGGCGTCAGCGCGGTAGACGCCGATCCAGTCCCAGCGGTTCGCCGGCCCGTCCGTCCAGCTGACCGTGATCGGGTCGCCGACGCCGTAGGTCTTCGCGTCCGTGGTCAGGTCGACGCGGGCTGCCTGCGGTCGCACGTAGAGGTCGTTGCTCGCGGCGACGGAGTCGTCCTCGTCGACCAGGTCGACTCGGTAGGCGCCGGCCGGGAGCGAGGTCGTGTCAACCTCGACGGTCCCAGCGGAACCGGATACCTCGTACGACGCCGTCGACGGGCCGCTGAGCTCGACGGAGCCAGACGAGTCGCCAGGTGGCAGTCGGTAGGTCACGGTCACGGTGTCGCCGACCGTGACCAGTCGGCTCGACAGGGCGACCAGGGTCGGCAGCGGCATCGGTGCGACGTCGAGCTGCGCGAGCACGGCGCGGTGGTCCGACGTCCAGCGCGGGTATGCCCGGTCCACATCGTCCGAGCCCTGCTCCCCGACGACCTGGGTGCTCTGCACCTCCACCGGTCCGCCGACGTACGCGTAGTCGATCCGCCGTGGGATCCCCCCGTTGTCGGCGACCTGGCCCCAGGTGTTACCCGGATCGGCCAGCGGGTCCGGGTGCGTCTCGCGATAGGTGTCGCGCAGGCCCGCGTCCACCAGTGCCTCGCTCACGGGCCACGGCACCGAGCCGACGCCGCGGTGCTGCGCCGCCGTAGCCGCCGTCCAGTCCAGGTGCGAGGGCTCGTTGAGGTCGCCGGTGAACAGTAGCGGCCAGCCCTCGCCCAACAGCCGGGTCGCCGACGGCAGCAGCGTCTGCACCGACGACAGCCGGACCTCGCGCTCCGAGGCCAGGACGTCTTCGAGCGGTACGCCGCGCGCCAGCAGGTTCGGGCCGTCCTGCACGTAGTCGAGATGGGTGTTGATCATCGCGACCGCCTCACCCGGCCGAACCTCCAGGAACGCGTAGAGACCATTGGCGCCCGACGGCTCCAGGATCGGGTACTTCGACAGGATCTGCAGGCCCACGTTGTAGTACGGGTAGCCGGTCCTCGCCGCGATCTCCGGCAGCCGGTTGTAGGACTCCAGAACTCCGACGACGTCCGCATCGATGTCCGCCATCACCTGGTCCGTCGCCTTGCTGCCGCCGTACTCCACGTTGAAGACCAGCAGCGAGAGCGGCATCGGGTCGGCAGACGCCGCCGAAGCAGAGGGCTGGGACTGCGGGTCGGCCTCGTCGTCGGGGGAGTCTGTGCAGCCGACCGCGGCCGCGGCGAGGCCCAGCATCAGTCCTACCAAGGCCAGCGTGGCGCGTCGCATGTTCGACTCCCGTCCGCCCGATCCTGACTGAGTGAACAGTCAGTCTGTACGACGATAAGGCAGCGCGACCACAAGAGCCACCTCGCCGGCCGCGGTCGACTGCCGGGCGATGGGTTTCGCGCTGCCGCAAGTCCTAGGGGTATGAGCACTCGTGTACATAGAGGACGAAGCCACGGCAACGACCCGCTGCGGCGGCGAGTGACCTAGGCGGAGCCGCGGGTGACCAGCGGGCAGGGCAGGACGACGGTACGCCCCTCGCCGCTGTAGCGGCCCGACATCCGGCCCAGCAGGAGATCGCCCGCGGTGCTGCCGGCCTCGTACGCCGGGTTACGGACGGTGGTCAGCGTGGGCCAGGCGATCGTGGCGGCGTCGACGTCGTCGAAGCCGACGATGGCGAGGTCCGCGGGGACCTCGAGTCCGAGCTCGTGGGCGACGTCGAGTGCTCCGATCGCCATCAGGTCGTTGGCGCAGAAGACCGCGTCCGGGGGTTCCGGCAGGGCCATCAAGGACTTCATGGCCTGGTAGCCGCCCTTGCGGGTCCAGTCGCCGCGCACCAGCAGCTTGGCCGGAACCTTGCGCTTGGCGCCGCGCATCGCAGAGCGGAATCCGGCCGTGCGCTCCGCGCCGTACTTGGGTGGACCCTGGATCATCCCGATCCGCCGGTAGCCGCGCTTGGCGAGAAATGCTCCCGCGGCCTGCGAGCCTGCCTCGTCGTCCGGGATGACCGCGTCGCACAGCGGATGCTCCAGGTGGTCGCCGATGCAGATGATGGGCGTGTCGTAGTCGGCCTGGCCGAAGGTGATCTCGCTGGCCGTCTCGCCGGAGGCGAACACGATGCCGTCGGCGCCGCGATCCATGACGTCTTCGAAGAACTTGCGCTCGCGGTCGTGCCGCCCGTCGGTGTTGCAGACGTACGTGCCGTAGCCCGAGGCGTCCACCGCGTCGGCCAGGCCCCGGGTCAGGACGGCGTAGAAGGGGTTGGTGATGTCGGGTACGACCACCGCGAGCATGTGCGACTGGCGGGTACGCAGCCCGCGCGCGACGTAGTTGGGTCGATAGCCGAGGTCGCTGATCGCGTCCATCACGGTCCGTCGGGTCGACGCGCTGACGACTCGCTTGCCGGACAGGACATGGGAGACCGTCGTCGGGCTGACTCCGGCCCGGCTCGCGACATGGGCGATCGTGACGCGGGCAGGCCGCGAACGCTCGTCCGGCGAGTCAGGGAGCATAGAGGTACTCTAGCAAAACGATTTGGGGCCCGAAGGCAGGGCGGCGCCGCCGCCGATCGAGCGGTTCAGCGTCGAGGCGCTGGTGCTCCCCGACCTGAGCCCCGTAGGTCGGTGCATGCAGCTGCTACGACGGGCCGATCGTGCGGGCGATGTGACCGGCCATCTCCTGGCGTGCGGTGGGTCCGTCCTGGTCGATCAGCGCCTGTCGGATGCGCTCGTGGTCGTCATGGCGTTCGTCGACGACGGTGTGCAGCGGCCGGGCCACCTCGGTCGTGGTGATCAGGAAGTCGCTGAGATCCCACATCCGCCGACTCATCTCGGCCATGATCCGCGAGTGTGACATGTCGTGGATGACCGCATGGAACTCGCGATTGAGGATGCGGTAGCGGCGCGCGCGGTCTTGGGGCTCGCCGTCCTGCGCCACCGAGGCGATCTGGTCGCTGACCGCCGCCAGTCGGGTGAGTTGGGCCGGTGTCCGCCGGGCGGCGGCGACCTCGGCGATGCTGGCCTCGATCTCGCTGAAGAAGTGAAAGAAGTCGGCGACCTCGTCGGAGGTGTACGTCGTGACCCGGCAGCCGACCTGGGGAATGATCTCGACCAGGCCGTCGCCGGACAGTCGGCGCAGCGCCTCCATCACCGGCTGCTTGCTCACTCCGAGCTCGGTCTTGAGCGCCTCGACCGGAAGCCGCTCGCCTGCGGCGTACCGGCCGTCGACCAGGCGCTCCTTGATCAGCTCGTACGTCCGGTGGCCCAGCCGCATTGGTCCACCGGCAGCCACGATCCGGCCAGGCTCGACCGGCTCGCCGGACTGCGCTGACCCGCTCACGGCACCAGAGGCTAGCCGACCTCTTGTCTGCGATAGCACAACTGGATACGGTACTAGCATTCTAGAATTTCAGTGAGGAAGTAGCTGATGACCGAACCGCAGCCGCCCCTCGAGATCGAGCTGCTGCCGCCGTCCGCGAGCGAGGACGACGCGACCGTCGACCGGCTCACCGACCTGGTCAACCAGGTCTACGCGGTGGCGGAGGACGGCATGTGGGCACCCGGCTCCACGCGTACGACGCCGGCCGAGATGGCCGCGATGGTCAAAGCCGGGACGATCGCGGTCGCTCGGCGCTCCGAACGCATCGTCGGCTGTGTACGGGTGCAACGCCTCGACTCCGGAGAGGGCGAGTTCGGGATGCACGTCTGGGTCAGGCCACCGGAGCAGACGTCGACCGTCGCCATGCACGCGCCGATGCCGCAGCTCGCGGTGCCCATGTCGTCGATCATGCCGTTGCAGT
>JALDXR010000376.1:0-4318 GCA_032154865.1 Nocardioidaceae bacterium | reverse complement strand
CCAGCAGGTAGAGCGCGGTCCCGCCGTACAGCGCGAACGCCGGCACCGTGTGCAGATGATCGCCGACATGCGCCAGCGTCTGTTCCATCCCGAAGGCGACCATGATGATCCCGGCGACCATCGGGAAGTGCAGGTAGGCGTACGAGTCACGGGCCAGCAGATTGCGTTCGCGACCCGGCGTCGAGCGGATCAGCCGGCGCTCGGTGACCAGTGCGACGACGTCGAAGTACGTCCACCAGATCGCCGAGGCCAAACCGACGCCCAGCACAGCGGCGATGTAGACACCGACCGTCAGCTCGACATGGACGGCGACACCGAGCACGACGATCGACTCGCCCAGCGCGAGGATGATGATCAGGTTGAAGCGCTCGGCGAAGTGCGCCGGGACCAGCCGCCAGCCGGTCATGCCGAACAACGCGGGGCCGCCCCAGTCGAGCAGAATCGCGAGGATCCACATCGACCCCTGGGCATAGCCGTCGAGGGAGGCCGCCACGACCAGCAGGCCGATGGCGATCGCACTGCTGATCGAGAGGCTCCAGACCGAGCGCCGGAGCTCGGGCTCGTCGCGACTCGCGATCAGGAACAGGACGATATGACCGGCGCGGACCACGCCATAAGCGATGGCGAACGGCAAGGCCCGATCTCCGAACGCCTCCGGCACGCACAGGGCGACGATCAGAAGGCTGGCGATGACGCCGAACATCGCCCCCCGAACCGAGCCCTCCTCCGGGTCGACGACGCTGGTCAGCCAGGCGTACGCCGACCACGCCCACCACAGCATCGCCAGCACCAGCAGGCCCCGGGCGACGCCCTGCCAATGCGGGTCGGCGACCATCAGCGCGGTGCACTGGGTGAAGCCGAGCACGAAGACCAGGTCGAAGAACAGCTCCAGCGGCTTGACCGACTCGCGCTCGCGCAATTCCGCGCTGAGTCGCGGCAGGTGTCCGGACCGTCGAATGCTCCACCTCACCGGTGGGTCATATCTCGCCTGGTGAGGTGCGGTCAAGAGCACTGAGACGGCAGCACCGGTCGCGGTCGGCCGGGCGGCGATCCGGTCAGCGACCTGTGACGCGACGCATCGTCAGCACACCCCAGTCCCGCGGGGGCGGCGGTGAGAAGGCTCGGCGGGGCAGCCACAGCCCGCGTTCGGTCCGATAGGCGGCCTGCCATCGGCTCGCTCCGTGGCCCCGACCGGCGGCGTAGCGGGCCACCAGCCAGGCCGGGAGCACCAGGTCGGCGGCCTCGAGTCGGCTGCCCGGGGCGAGGATCCGCTTGAGCAGGGCGGTCGAGACCGCGTACGGCGGGTTGGCGACGACCCGATACGGCCGACGTGGCAGCCGTACTCGCTCGAGATCGGCCTGAACCACCCGTACCGGAGCGGTGGCGAACCGGTCCCTGAGCTGTGCGGCGCGGCCCGGATGCAACTCGACCGCGACGACCCGCGCCCCCGCGCGGACGAGAGGTCCGGTCAGCGCACCGGTGCCCGCACCCAGGTCGAGGACGAGCTCGCCGGCGCGAACGTCAGCGGCATCGACAATTCGACATGCCCACGTGGGCTCAAGTCGATGCCACCCCCAGCGCCGTCCCGCGGCGGACACGACGCACCATCACGTATGTGGCCATGACCGGCACGGTAGGCCCGGCGGCCTGGCGGCTCAACGGGTTTTACAATCGTTTGCAGTCGTCGCTCGGCCGGCGGCTCGATCTGCGAGGAGGACCGGCGTGGTCGCGAGTACGTATCGGCTCGACGTCAACGGCCGCCGACACGACATCGAAGCGGAGCCCGACACACCGCTGCTGCTGGTGCTGCGCAACGCGCTCGGCCTCACCGGCGCCAAGTTCGGCTGCGGTCAAGGCCTGTGCGGCGCCTGCACGGTCTGGATCGACGGACATCCGACACCGTCCTGCGATCAGCCGATGGACTACGTCGGCGACCGCCCGGTCCGCACGGTCGAAGATCTCGCTGTCGAGGGTGAGGCGGGTCCGCTGCAATCGGCGTTCCTCACCGAGCAGGCGGCGCAGTGCGGCTACTGCATCCCCGGCATTCTGATGAGCGCCGCCGCCCTGCTCCGCGACAACCCGAGCCCGACGCGGGCCGACGTCGTCGCCGCCTTGGACCGGCACCTGTGCCGCTGCGGCAGTCACGAGCGGATCGTGCGCGCGATCTTGGCGGTGGCAGGGTCGTGACCGCGCCCGCGCCCATCCAGGCGAACCCTCGGCTGGCGACCTGGCTGGATCTGAGCGAGCCGGGACAGATCGTCGTACGAACCGGAAAGGTCGAGCTCGGCCAGGGCATCCTCACCGCGATCGCCCGCATCGTTGCCGAGGAGCTGGGCGTCGATCCGTCCCGCGTCGTCGTGGCGGCGGCGGACACCGTTGACGCGCCCAACGAAGGCAACACTGCCGGCAGCCTGTCGGTGCAGCAGTCCGGAGCGGCCGTCCGGCACGCCTGCCGGGTCCTGCTGGGTGAGCTGTCCGCGCTCGTCGCAGCCGACCAGGGCTGCGGGCCGACCGATCTGCGCATCGACGACGGCGGCTTCGACCATGCCGGGACCAAGGTCGGTGACCTGTGGTCGGCGGCGGCCCGGCTCGATGCCGAGGCAGTGGCGACCGGCGAGCCGAGGCCGAGGGCGCAGGTGGCCACGGGATCGGCGGCCGAGGTACGGCGGCTCGACCTGACCGACAAGCTCCTCGGACGGCCGCGGTTTCTCCACGATCTGACGATGCCCGGACTCCTGCACGGTCGCGTCGTTCGGCCGGCCCGTCCGGGAGCCCGACTCGAGTCCGTCGCCCCACGGATCTTGAGCGATTGGGGTAGCCGGGGCGGCCCGCATGCCTCAAGATTCGTCGTCCGGGAGGGGTCGTTCCTCGGCGTCGTGACCGACGACGAGCATGCCGCCGAGCGGGCCCGGGAGGCTCTCGCGACTGCGGCGACCTGGACCGACGGCGTCGAGCTGCCGACGGACCCGGTGGAGTGGCTGCGGTCGACACCGACGGAGACGACGGTCATCGAGCGATCGGAGTCGGCGGCTGCGTCGGAGGCCGCTGGCGAGGGGTCCGCGACCCACCGCGCGGCGTACTCCCGCCCCTTGCTGGCGCACGCGTCGATCGCCCCCAGCTGCGCGATCGCCCGCTGGGATGGGCCCGACCGGGTCGAGGTGTGGACCCACAGCCAGGGGATCTATCCGTTGCGAGCCGCGATCGCGCAGAGTCTCGACCTCGATCCGGAGGCGGTCGTCGTACGCCATGTCGAGGGCGCCGGCTGCTATGGGCACAATGCGGCCGACGACGCCGCGTACGATGCGGTGCTCCTGGCCCGGCACGCCGACGGACGGCCCGTACGAGTGCAGTGGTCGCGAGCCGACGAGCTCACCTGGGCGCCGTTCGGATCGGCGATGTCCGTCGAGCTCGCCGCGACGCTCCGGCCGGACGGTCGCGTGACCGACTGGAGTCACGAACTGTGGAGCAACGGCTTCCTCTCGCGGCCTGGGTACGCCGGGCAGCCGGGCCTGCTGGCCGACGCGCACCGACGCGACTCCGATCCGGTGCCGTCGGTCGACCCACCGGGCGAGCGGGGATACGGATCGGCTCGCAACGCCGTCCCCGGGTATGCGTTCGACGGAGTCGAGGTCGTGGCGCATCGGGCGCTCGAGATGCCGGTCCGGACCTCGTCGCTGCGCTCGCTCGGCGCGCATCTCAACGTCTTCGCGATCGAGTCGTTCCTCGACGAGCTGGCCGCGGCGGCGGGCGCCGATCCGCTCGAGCTGCGGCTGGCCCATCTCCACGACGAGCGGGCGATCGCCGTGCTGCGGCTGGCGGCCGACCGGGGCGGCTGGGCCGAGCCGCGACCGGACGACGTGGGCCGCGGCATCGCGTACGCCCGCTACAAGAACCGCAGTGCCTACTGCGCCGTCGTCGCCGAGGTCGAGGCCGTCGACCGGGTCGTCGTACGCCGCCTGACGATCGCGGCTGACGTGGGCCGCGTCGTGAGTCTCGACGGCGTACGCAATCAGCTCGAGGGTGGTGCGATCCAGGCGACGAGCTGGACGATCCTCGAGCGAGTACGACTCGGCGCCGCCGGTGTCGAGACCGGCGATTGGGAGTCGTACCCGATCCTGCGCTTCAGCGAAGTGCCACGCGTCGACGCCCACGTGATCGACCGGCCGGACGAGCCGAGCCTCGGCGCCGGTGAGGCGACGCAGGGACCGGTCGCGGCAGCGATCGGCAACGCGCTCGCCGACGCGATCGGAGTGCGGGTCCGCGATCTGCCGCTGACTCCGGAGCGGGTGGCGGCGGCCATCGAAGCGTAGTCGCGATC
>JALDXR010000375.1:0-4324 GCA_032154865.1 Nocardioidaceae bacterium | reverse complement strand
ACGGTGATCGAGTAGGTGTAGGTCGCCTTGTCGGTCTGGTGGTCGTTCACCGGATACCAGGTCATCGCGCCGTCGGGCTCGTTGACCACCATGGCGCCGTCGCGGGTCGTCACCCAGCCGTACGGCACGCCTTCGATGTCACCCGGCACGCCGGTGGTTCCGCCGTAGCTCACCACAACCTGTACGGCGTCGCCTTCCTTGATCTTGGGACGGGGCTGGACGGTGAGCTCCCAGACGCGGGCGTCGTCGTCTTGCACCTGCCAGTACGCGGCGCCGTCGACCACCGCACCCGGGTCGGGAGGCGGCACCTCGGTCGCCGCCGCGCCGTTGACCGTCACCGACGTCGCGTCCAGGCCACGCAGGTCCAGGCTGAACCGGTCCAGGCCGTGGGTGGCGACCAGGTCGATCGTGGCGGTGCCTTCGAGCTGTCCCTCGAGCGGCGCCGGAGCCGGCGCCGGCGGAGTGTAGGCCAGCTTCAGGTCGTAATGCTTCACGTCGTATCCGCCGTTGCCGGCGTTCGGGAAATAGGCGTCGCCTGCACCCGACGACCCTTCGACGAAGTCGCTCGGCGGCGCAGCGAGGGCTCCTCCCACAAGACTGAACCCGGCGATGGCGACGAGCGTGGCGGTTGCGCCACCTATGATCGTGGTGCGGGCATTGATCACAACGGCTCCCTTTATTCAGTAGTCGGAGGAACTTTAGCCATCCGGCGACCGGGTGGATACCCTGAAATCCAAGAAAATCCAGACGGCTGCGGACTTGACCGAGAAAGCCCAGGTCGGGCCGTCCTAGTCGGACGAATCTGCCGAAGGCCAGGCGAAGGAGAAGCCGCCGAAGGAGGCGCTCACCCCAGCTCCTGAGCGGGTTCCCAGGCGCCTGTGGGGTGGGATGGCGCCGGCTCGGGCGGGATCACCGGGGTCGAATGCCGCGGGAAGGTGAACGCCGCCGTGAGAGCACCCACGTCAGGAATGAGGTGTCTCGAGGGCGCGTCGGAGGTGGTCGAGCAATGCGCGGAGTTCGCGGACTCGGGCGTCGCCGAGCTCGCGGGTCAGCTGTAGATTGCGCCGGCCTGCCGTTTGGTCGAGCTCCTCGACGACCTTCGCCCCCGGATCTGTGAGTACGAGTAGCGGCGACCGGCGGTGGTCGGGATTCGGCGCGTAGCGCGCGAGACCGCTGTTGACGAGATCGTCGGCGACGGGTTGCACGCTTTGGCGCGTGACTCCGAGCCGTCGTGCGATGGCCGGAACGGATCGCTCACCATGCGCAGCGGTCCACATCACCTGCCAGCGGACCTGAGTCTGGCCAGCGGTCCGCGCAATGGCTTCGCCGTCGCGGCGCATCGCCCCCGCGACCTCGAACAGGTCGGCGGCAAGGCGCTGCATCTCCTCATTCCTGGTTTGGTCGATCAGCCGTTTCTGGGATGTGGCCATGGGAGCAGTGTAACCATCTGTCAGAGTGACAGGGGTCTGTCGTATTGACAGACACCTCAACCAGTGGCTTACTGGTGGCATGGTTCACGGGAAAGTCGTGCTGGTCACCGGCGTCGCGCGAGGCTGCGGACGAGTTCTGGCCGAGGGTTTCGCGACTGAGGGCGCAAAGGTCGTGGGCTGCGACATCGATGTCGACGGTGGTCAGGCGACAACCGCCGCGGTGAAGGCCGCGGGCGGCGAGATGACCTTCGTGGAGGCAGACGTCGCCGATGAAGCGGCGGTGGCGGACGTCGTCGCTGCTGCCACGGAGACATACGGCGGGGTTGACTGCGCGGTCAACAACGCCGGAACCGAAGCGACCGGATTCATCGCGGACTCCTCGGAGGCCGTGTTCGATCAGCTCATCGCGGTGAATCTCAAAGGCCTGCTGGCGTGCATGAAGCACGAAATCGCTGCGATGCGCGCCCGGGGCGGCGGATCGATCGTCAACATGTCGTCGGTGACCAGCGACATCACGGCAGTCCCAGCGAACGGCCTCTACGCCGCCACCAAGGGCGGAGTGAACGCACTGACCAAGGCCGCCGCGGTCGAGGTCGCCAAGGACAACATCAGCGTCAACTCGTTGGCGTTCGCTGCGATCGACATCCCCGGCGACATGATCTGGCGCTTCCTCGACAGCCAAAGCATCGCACCCGAACAGCTCGTGTCGATGTTCCCGATCGGCCGGATGGGCCGGCCCGAAGAACTGCTAGCGGCGGTTCGTTACCTCTGCTCCGACGACGCCCGCTACGTCACCGGCACCATGCTCGTGCTCGACGGGGGCTTCACCGCGCAATAACCGCGACATGTACCGGCGTCAGGTCACCGGTAAGGGAGCGATACCAATGACATCCTCAACCGGCCAGCCCGACCGGACGCCCGCGACGTCTAGGTACCCGTCCTCGAACCCTGGTGAGGAAAACGCGCCCCGTCGCCTCGCGGCCGAGCGCATGGCCGGACTGATGATTTGTCTGCCGGTGGTGGGATTCGCGGTCTACCTCGCGATCCGCTTCGCCAGCGGCACCGACGACTGGCAGTCCGCCGCGCTCGAGACCGCTCTGTTGTGGCTCGTGGGCGTGAACGGCTTCATCCTCGCGAGCGGGCATCTGCTCCAGCCGGCCCGGGTTGCCACCCAGATCGGCTGGCCCACGAGCCCCTTCCAATTCGAGGTAGGGCTCACGAATCTCCTCCTAGCAGCGCTCGGCCTCACGTCCGGGTGGTTTGACCGGGACTTCTGGCTGGCCACGATCATCGCGTTCTCGATCTACATGCTTGGTACGGCGGCCGGCCACGTGCGCTCGATGATCCGAGAACGGAACTTCGCTCCAGGGAACGCCGGCTACGTGTTCTGGTACGACCTCCTCACTCCGATCTTGCTGATCGTTCTCTACGTCGCTAGCGGCTGACCCCGCTCATCGACGGGTCCAGAACTCGCTTGCGGCCCAGGCGCTGTACATGGACTCGCCGAGCTCATGCAACAGGCCGGTTGTCTGGCTTGGTTGCGCCTTCAGCGCGCGGATCTTGGTTTCGAGTGCACTCCCCGAGGGGGAGACCTCGAGCGCCAGGTCGGCGGCGCGCGTGCGCGGCGCTGCTGGGCCGAGGACTTCGTCGTTGATGGCAGCGAAGGTCTCCAGCCATTCGGGCGTCTTTGTCGCCGCGAGCACCCTGCATCGGTCGTTCGCGGCCTTGACTGCCCAGTTTCCGATGGTGATGTGGTCGGTGTGGCCCGTCATGCCGTCGGGTCCGAACGTCAGGATCGTGTCCGGCTGGACGCGAGTGATCGCCGCGGTCACCATGTCCACGCCGGCCGCCGGGTCGACATCGGCCAGACTCCCATCGGGGAGGTTCAGGTACGTGTGGTCATCGATTCCGAGGATTGCGAGGCTGGCGGCAAGCTCGCCACGACGGATCTCCTCAAGTCGGGCTGTTGGCCAGCGGCCTTCGTCGGCCGACTCGCCCGCGCCACCGGCGGTAGCGGTCAGACAGGCGACGGTCGAACCGGCTGCCGCGGCCGCGAGTGCCGTACCCGCCATGAGGTAGGCCTCGTCGTCGGGGTGGGCCCAGATCCCGAGAACCGTGCCGAGCTCATCCAGCGTGCAGCGGGCGCGGCGGTACCTACGGCCGTACACGTGCCTTGATGGCCTCCTCGGCGTCCTTGCTGAGCCTGGCCAGAACGGCGGCTCGGGTCGCCGGATCGAGCTCATTGAGCTGACCCTCGATGTCGTCAGCTGTCCGTTCTACGGTGGCGCGCTGCTCGCGCAACTGCAATGCCGCGGCGACGCACGCGGCGGCAGCGGCTGCGAACAACGCTACGCGTAGCAACCAATGAAGCCTGGGCATCTGCGTTCCTCCTGTACTCGGTCCCATCGCTCGCGACAACGCTTACGGGCCCTTGATCGCCAAGCCACAGGACGGTGGGGGACCGGTCCGCCGCTCCTGCGGAACCGGCGGCCAGGCATACCACCACGGTCCACCGCCGCGCCCTGGCCCCGTAGGGCCAGAAGACCCAAGCCAATTCGCCCTCACGACGTCAGCAACCCGGGCTGTTCCTCAACTCTCCGGCGGAGTACACCTGGCAGTCCTGATACAGCCGGGCAAGGGTTGTCGCTCGAGCACCATCGACGATGCGATCGACCATGTCCTGCGTCCAGTCGCCGTCAGTCACCCGCATGCCGGCGATCGCCTCGAACTCGTCGGTCGATATCTGGCCGTTAGCAATGCGGTCGATTTGGTGCCGAACGGTACGGGCCTCGAGCGCTGCCGAACCGACGCCGAACGCCGCGCTGCGATGGCTCCCCGCTTCGCCGATGCCCTCCGACGGGCCCGAGCTGCCGAACGACGGACCCGAGAGGCCG
>JALDXR010000374.1:0-4329 GCA_032154865.1 Nocardioidaceae bacterium | reverse complement strand
CGTCGCGGGTGACCATCGGCGTGTCGTCGGGCAGGCCGAGCTTGGCCAGCATCGGCCGCGCCCCGCGGGATCGTCCACTCGTCGCGATGATCCACGGCACGCCGGCCCGACTCAGATGGGCGAGCAACGCACTGGCTCCCGGCAGCGCGTCGATCGACCCCTCCTGTTCGGCGTAGAGGTCGGCATGTCGGCTCTGCAGCCGCTCGACCTCGTCCGTGTCGAGCTCGACTCCGGTCTCGCTGAGCAACGCCTGGACGAGCAGGCCGCCACTCATCCCGATCCGCCGGTGGATACGCCACACCGACAGGTCGATCCCGCATTCCTTCAGGGCCTCTCGCCAGGCGACGACGTGCTGATAGACGCTGTCGACGAGGGTCCCGTCGAGATCGAAGAGGAAGGCCGGGGGCTTGCGGGCCTCGGTCATGCCGTACGACTCACGAGCTGCTGCTTCCGGTGTCGAACCGCAGCAGTCCCCCGACGCCGTCCGGCACCAATGCGGACGGCTCGTCGAGAAGCTCCAGGTCTCCGTCGGTCTCGATCAAAGCCCGGAGGAGTACCTCGTCGAGGCGATCCTCGTAGACCTCGTCGACTCCCAGGCCCTTGACGTCCTGTTCCGACAGTCCGATGGCCAGCGGTTGGGGTCCGGCCCACAAGACGTCGGACGATTCGGACGACTCCGACCGATCGACCAGGATCAGGGTCTCCACCGCGGCTTCCCGCAGAGCCGAGAGCACGTCGTCCAGACTCGTGGCCGCGACGCCGTCCGGCCGCACGCTCTGCTCGGCCAGCCGGGCCAGCCTGCGCTCCTTCGTCGCCCGACGGGCCGCCGCCAGGTGGTCGCCGATGAGGTGCTCGACGTTCTTGTCGGAGCTGCCGGCGGCGCGGCTGCCGTGGCCGAGGTCGATCAGCCGTTCGGCGAGGCGTCCGGTGGCCGTCGCCTGCACGACCGACCGGGCGTACGGTTCGCCGACCAGGAAGACCGGCCCTCCGACGTGGCTCGCGACGATCGTGTCCAGGTTCTTCACCACCTGTTCGACGTTTCGCTCCCAGGAGTCCTCGACCCGGCTCTGGTAACGCCGATGCGACCAGCCGCCGCCAGGCACCTTGTGGATCACGTCATGACCGCCCTCGGACTGCCACACCTCGGTGTCCAGTCCGGTGGCGTCGACGCTGGCGATGTCGGCTCCGGTGTGGTCGACCTTGACGAGCACGTACGGCGACATCGCGGCCCACTCCCGCAGCAGCGGCATCAGATGCGGGAGCGGGCCGAAGTGGCCGTAGTCGGCCCGCTCGTCCACCCGTGGCAGCAGGGTGTCGAGCAGGACGTCGTCGTCGGTCGCGACCACGAAGCGCGACAGCGCACCACCGTGACCGGTCGGCTCGAGCGCGCGCTGCGCGACCCGGTCGATCAGCCGGTCGGGGGCACCGTCGGCCCGGAGCTGGCGGATCAGCGCCTTCCAACGCAGCCGTAACCGCTGATCGGCGTCCTCCGCGGCTCGGCTGACATCGAGGCACACCGAGGCGAATCCGCCCCGAGCGCGTACGACGGGCTGGAGCTGGGTGAGCCGCATCAGGTCTCGACCATGGCCTGGAACATCCAGGACTGCTTCTCGAGATCGAGCAAGGCCCCGTTCAGCAGGTCCTGGCTGGCCGGGTCGGTTTCCTCGACGGCCCGCATCGCCTCCCGGATCCGGCCGATCGACCGGCCGAGGCGCTCGATGATCGCGTTGATCGCGTCGTCGTCCTTGAGATAGCCGGTCGGCATGGAGCCGCTGGCACGTTCGGCGACGATGGTCTCGGGACTACCGTCGGCGGTGCCTCCCAGCGCGACCGCGCGTTCGGCCAGGAGATCGGAATGCTCTCTGGCGGCGACCACCAGTTCATCGAGCTGGAGGTGGATGCTCCGGAAGTGGTGTCCCACCACGTTCCAGTGGGCCTGCTTGCCGGACAGCGACAGGTCGATCAGCTCCACCAGCGAGGCCTGCAGTTCTTCGATCGTGGTCTTCTTCGCATCAGCCGACAGTGGGCTGCGAATCGTTGTCATGGTCGCTCCTTCCGTGGCTTCGCCGGGTGTACCCCGGTTCAATCTCCAGCATGCGGGGTACCGCCGCCTTATGGCATCCCGGGACCGCAAAGCAAGCCGCGTCACCGTCCTCCTCGCGTTGGCGATGAACGCGCTGATCGCGGTCGCCAAGGTGCTCGCCGGAGTGGTGTCCGGCTCCAGCGCGATGCTCGCCGAGGCCGCGCACTCGGTCGCCGACACGGTCAACGAGGTGTTCCTGCTGACCTCGCTTCGCCGCAGCAGGCGGCCACCCGACAGCACCCATCCGTTCGGGTACGGCGCGGAACGGTTCTTCTGGTCACTCCTGGCCGCGATCGGGATCTTCGTGTCCGGTGCGGTGTTCTCGCTGTACCAGGCGATCACCGCACTCACCGGGTCGGGTGGCTCCGGAGAGCACTCCTACGTCTGGTCGTACGCGGTGCTCGGCGTGGCCTTCGTCGCCGAGGGCACGTCCTGGGTCCGGTCGGTCGTCCAGCTCCGACGCGAGGCGGGTGCCTCCGATCGGACCTTCTTCGACCACCTGCGCCGGTCCCGTGATCCGACGGTCAAGACGGTGTTCTCGGAGGACGCTGCGGCGCTGCTCGGCATCGGCATCGCGGCGACCGCGATCGGCCTGCACCAGGCCACCGGCAATCGGCTCTGGGACGCCTTGGGCGCTGCGATGATCGCCGTGCTCCTTACGGTGGTCGCGATCTATCTCGGCCGGCACAACATGGCACTGCTGACCGGACAGTCCGCGGATCCTCGGCTGCGCCAGGAGCTGTGGACCGAGCTCATGGCGGTCCCCGAGGTGGACGCCGTGGTCGAGCTGCTGACGATGCACATCGGAACCGACGAGATCCTGCTCGCCACCCGGCTGGACCTCGCCGACGGTCTGAGCTCGGACGAGATCGAGGACGTCAGCTCCCAGATCGAACACCAGATCGCGCAGCGCCATCCCGAGGTGACCCAGGTCTTCCTGGATGCCACCCGGGCCTCCTGGGGAGAGCGCGAACGCGCCCATCGGATCGCGTCGGGCGCGCCGACTGGTGAGACATCCGCTTCCAATATCTGAGACGGAGCGGGGCCCGGCGCGCATATCTTGTCGATCGCGGGGTACGGCTGTTACACAGGACATCAGTGGTCGAGCCCCCTGCCACTTGCCCTTCGTTCGCGAATGTCGGTGGTAGTAGTGACGGCCACAGCACGCAACGGATCAGTCAACACACGGGGAACCTCTCGAAACCGCGGTCGCTCCCAGCGCCACCGCCAAGCCACGCACACCCATCGGTTGCTGGCCAAGGCACGCGGGAGCAACGGCGAAAAGCGCGCGCGTCTGGAGAAGGAAGCCGCGCTCATCAACATGGACATGGCACGCTCCGTAGCCGCCCGTTACTGGGGTCGGGGCGAACCGTCCGAGGATCTAGCCCAGGTGGCCTACGTCGGACTGATGAAGGCCGTCCACGGTTACGATCCCGGGCGCGGCGACGATTTCCGGTCGTACGCCGTCCCGACGATTGCCGGCGAAGTGAAGCGCCACTTCCGGGACAAGAGCTGGACAGTGAAGGCGCCGCGCTGGATTCAGGAGCTCCAGGCCGACATCTCCGCGGTGTCGGACAGCCTGACCCAGGATCTCAAGCGCCCGCCGCGGCCCAGTGAGACCGCGGAGCGGCTCGGCGTCTCCGAGGACGAAGTGCTCGAGGCGTTGTCGGCCGACGGCTGCTTCACTCCCACCTCGATCGACGGCCGCGGCCCGACCGGTGACGGTTACGCTCTCGCCGAGCGACTCGGCAGTGAGGACCGCGATCTGGATCGCGCGGAGATCCGGGTAGCACTGGCTCCGCTCATCGGGGAGCTGCCCGAACGCGACCGCAAGATCCTGGACCTGCGGTTCTTCCGCGGGTGGACGCAGTCGCAGATCGCTTCCAACCTCGGCGTGACTCAGATGCAGGTGTCCCGCTTGCTCAGCCGCATTCTGAAGAACCTCAGGGTGCAGCTCACTGCCTAGGACGCGCCACCCCGGACGACCCCCGAGATCTCAGCGATCTCGGGGGTCGTTGCGTGGACGGCGGTTCTTGTAGTTCCGGTACGCGAGTAGGTAGATGCCGATCATCAGACCCAACGCGAGCAAGATGCCGAGCATCGAGATAAGGGGTTCTATGCTCATACGTCGCTAGTACCCAGCCTGGCTTGGAGAACACGTCGTGTGCGTCTCAGTCGGAGCTGCCTCGGCGCAGCTCCTCGAGCTCCTCGATCGCGGTAGTCGACGCGCCGGCGTGCTCCTCGAT
>JALDXR010000373.1:0-4345 GCA_032154865.1 Nocardioidaceae bacterium | reverse complement strand
GCGTGGTGCGACCCGTGGGCACCATCGCCGGCGTCGCGCGCGAGATCGAGGCGACGGATCTCTCGCGCCGGATCCGTCTCGGCGGCCCGCCCGACGAGATGCGCGACCTCGCCGACACGTTCGACGCGATGCTCGATCGGCTCGACCAGGGCGCGAAGACCCAGCGGCGCTTCGTCGAGGACGCCTCGCACGAGCTGCGGAACCCGCTGGCGGTCATTCGCACGACCCTCGACGTCGCGCTGTCCGAGCCCGAGGACGCCGACGGCCTGCGCCGCGCCGCCGAGGTGGCTCGTCGGACCGCCGACCGGATGTCGATCACGGTCGACGAGCTCATGGCGCTGGCCCGGACCAGCGTCCAGCCCGAGCGACGCACGTCGGTCGACCTGGCCGAGGTGGTGGCGGAGGTCGCCCAGGAATACGAGGCGGAGGCGTCCACTCGGGGCGTCCGGCTGGCCCGGCTCGCGACTTCGGGGCTCATGGTGGACGCGGATCGGTCCGCGCTGAAGCGTGCCCAGGCGAACCTCGTCTCGAACGCGCTCCGCGTCGCTCCCGCCGGCACGGTGGTTCATTGCCGCGCCGGACGTGCCGGTGGATGGCTGTGGTTCGGGGTGCGCGACGTCGGCCGCGGCATCGCTCCCGATGACCAGCCTCTCGTCTTTCGGCGCGCCTGGCGCGACGGGGCTCCGACGGCGGAGGGTGACGCGCAGGGCCTCGGACTGGCCCTCGTGCGCCAGATCGCCGAGGCACACGGCGGAACGGTCAGCGTTGCCTCGATCCCGGATCACGGCGCCAGCTTCGTCGTGTGGCTGCCGGACCGAGCCGTGGGTGCCAAGCCGGTCCCGGTGGCCGAGCTTCGTGCGATGGCAGACCCGTTGTGGGCGGTCGACGCGGCCACCTGACCGACCCTTTAGGTCGTCCTTACACCGGGCGAACGCCCACGTTATCTGCGATTTCCTAGCCTCCGGAATCACTGGTCGGACCGCCAGTCGGTCCGACCCGCATTCCGCCCGTATCCCGATCCGGAGGCCGCATTTCGTGCAAGACCCCTTCGCCGGCGACGATCGTCAGCACCGCAGCTGGCGTGACCTGCCGCCAACGCCACCCCTCGTCTGGCCCAACGCACCCACCTTCGCGACAGCCGCGGCCGGTGCCGCAGCAGCCCCGACGCCCGCTGCCTCGAGGCGGCCCCGACGGCGGGTCGTCATCGGCACGGCCGTCCTGGTCGCCGCCATCGTCCTCGTCGGCACCGGGCTGCTGGCCACCGGCAATCAGCTCGGCGCGCTGCTGGCCGCCACGGCCCAGGGCCCGGCGGGGGCGAACAATCCGGGAGCGGTGCTTCCGCCGAGCGACGAGCCGCTCGCGGACACGGCGGCGAGGCTGCTGCCCTCGGTCGTGCAGATCGAGGCCGGCAACGCGGTCGGCTCAGGCTTCGTGGCGGCAGATGGAGGCCTGATCCTCACCGCCTCGCACGTCGTCGGCACCACTGAGACCGTCAGGCTCACGCTCCAGGACGGTACGAGCATCTCCGGAACCGTGGTGGCGGTCGACAAGTCCATCGACACCGCCGTCATCCGCGCCGAGGCCGACCTTGAGGCCCTCGCCCTCGGCGCCCTCGCCGATGTGCAGGTGGGCGAGATGACCATCGCCATCGGCAGCCCGTTCGGCCTGAGCCAGACGGTCACCACCGGCATCGTCAGCGCCCTGGGCCGCACGGTCCCGACCCCGATGGGCGAGCTGCACGACCTCATCCAGACCGATGCGGCGATCAACTCCGGCAACTCGGGCGGTCCGCTGATCGACCGGGAAGGACGGGCCATCGGCATCAACACCGCCATCGCCAGCGCCTCGGGTGGCAGCGACGGCATCGGCTTCGCCGTTCCGGTCGACCACGCCGCCGAGATGCTCGAGAAGGTCAAGGACGGGTCGTGGAACCCGGAGGACAACGACCCCGCCGACAGCATGGATCCGCTGGGAGGGCTGTTCGATCAGTTCCTCGGTCCCGATGGGCTGGGCGGGCTGGGCGACCTCTTCGGCCTCGGGCCGGGTGGATCGGCTCCGGACGACCCCTCCGGCGGCTCGGACATTGCCGACCAGCTGCTCCGCGAGCTGCTCGACGCATTCATGGGCGAGCTGGCCCCAGAGGCTCCGGCGCCGCAGCCGGCGCCCGAGGATCCCGCACCCGCGCCGGAAGAATCGGACGACCCGATGGCCGATGCGATCGACCGCATGATGCTGCAGCTCCTCGAGGAGCTGTTCAGCGGGCTGAGCCCCGACGGGACCGATCCGCTCGCTCCCGATGACGGCAGCGACGACCAGGGAGCATGACCATGAGCAACGAACTCTCCACCACCCGCCTCGGACAGGTTCGGCACGAGCTGAGCCAGGTCATCGTCGGCCAGGACCGCGTCGTCGACCGGCTCCTCGTCGCCGTGCTGGCGGACGGGCACGTCCTCCTCGAGGGCGCGCCGGGCCTCGGCAAGACGCTGCTGCTGTCGACCCTCGCACGGGTCCTCGGTGGCTCCTTCAACCGCATCCAGTTCACACCGGACCTGATCCCGTCCGACATCGTCGGGACCCGGATCTTCCGGCCCTCGTCCGAGTCGTTCGATGTCGAGCCCGGGCCGATCCTGGCCAACATCGTCCTTGTCGACGAGATCAACCGCGCCCCCGCCCGGGTCCAGTCCGCCCTGCTGGAGGCCATGGCGGAGCGCCAGGTCACCGTCGGGGGCCGCACCTTCCCGATGCCGCGGCCGTTCCTGGTCGTGGCCACGCAGAACCCCGTCGAGTCGGAGGGCGTCTATCCGCTCGCCGAGGCGCAGCGCGATCGCTTCCTGATGCGCGTCCCGGTCGACTACCCGACACCGGTCGAGGAACGTGCGATCGTCGCCCGCATGGCCGATGAGCCGCCGCAGGCAGCCCGGCTGCTCGACGCGGCCGACGTCGTCGGCCTCCAGGACGCCGCCCGAAGCGTCGCCGTGGACGAGGCAACCCTCGACTACGCCATCCGCCTGGTGCTCGCGACGCGCGACCCGGTGGCGCACGAACTGCCGAAGCTGGTCGGGCTCCTCGAGTACGGCGCCAGTCCGCGAGCCTCGCTGGGGCTGGTCCGCAGCGCGCGGGCCATGGCGCTCCTGCGCGGACGCGAGCGCGCCGTGCCGCAGGACGTCTACGACGTTGCGTACGACATCCTCAACGCGCGCCTCGCGCTTTCGTACCGAGCACTCGCCGAGGGATTCACCATCGACGACGTCCTCGTGGAGCTGCTCACCACGGTGCCGGCTCCCGGCTCCCACGCGTGGCCGGCCCCGACGGCGTCGGCCGCGATGCCGTCACGGCCAGCCATGCAGGCCCCCCCGATCACCGCAGCGGCGGCGCCCGATGCCCCGACGCAGCCGATGCCGGCCTACGCCGGGTCCTGGGAGACGCCGCGGATCGTTCTGCCCGGCGATCAGCCAGCGCCGCGGTGACGTCCGCACCGGGTGCCGGTCTCGACCTGCCGGCACGGCTCCGCCGGATCGAGCTCGCGGTCAGCCACAAGGTCTTCGGCCGCCGTGACGGGCGCCACGTCTCGATGGTGCTCGGCCACGGCGTCGAGCCCGGGGAGGCACGGCCGTACGAGCCTGGCGACGACGTCCGTCGCATGGACTGGTCGATCCTGGCGCGGACCGGCGAGCCGTATGTCCGGGACGCGATCCAGGAGCGGGACCTCGACGTGGCGGTCCTGGTCGATCGGTCCGGCAGCCTGGACTTCGGGACCGTCGGCTGGCGAAAGGCCGACCTGGCGGTGACGGTCGCATCCGCGGTGTCGGCCCTCGCCGTCCTCGGCGGCGACCGCATCGGTGCGGTGGTGGCCACCGCGGGAGGAACGCGGATCGTGCCGGTCCGCGGCGGCCGGCGCCACCTGACCGGCCTTCTCGGCAGCGTCGCGCGGGCGCCACTCGGGGGTGAGGTCGACCTCGGCCGTGCCATCGACGGCCTGCGCCACGTCCTCCGCCGGCGCGGGCTCGCGATCGTGGTGTCGGACTTCATCGGCCCCATCGAGACCTGGAGCCCAGCCCTGTCGCGGCTCGCCCGTCGAAGCGAGGTCATCGCCGTCGAGGTTGTCGACCCGCGTGAGCTCCGTCTGCCCGACGTCGGCCTGCTCGTGGTCGAGGATCCCGAGACCGGCAGGCAGCGGACGATCGACACGGGCGACGAGCGTTTCCGCGTCCGCCTGGCCGAGACCGCGGATCGTCGGAGCGGCGCGCGCTCGGCCGCGATTCGGCGCGCGGGAGCCACGCACCTGCGGCTCCGCACCGATACCGAGTGGACCGGTCCGCTTGCGGGCGCGCTCATCCAGCACCGT
>JALDXR010000372.1:0-4348 GCA_032154865.1 Nocardioidaceae bacterium | reverse complement strand
GCTTCGACTACGTCGAGCCGCTCACGATTGCCGGTCTGATCTTCTTGGCCGCGAGCTACCCGGCGGCGGTAGCGTTGAGGAGACTGGAGAAGCACCTTGGCCACGCCTGACACGACGATAAGACACGCCACGCACGGCGGTGCGGTTCACGGCCAGCCGCTGATCCGGTTCGACAACGTGGTCAAGAGGTTCGGCGACCTCACTGTGCTCGACAAGCTGAGCTTCGAGGTCAACGCGGGTGAGCGGGTGACCCTGATCGGACCTAGCGGATCCGGCAAGACGACGATCCTGCGACTGCTGATGACCTTGGAAGACCTGACCGGAGGCTACATCTGGGTCGGCGATCAGCCGTTGTGGCACATGCGAAAGGGCGACAAGCTCGTGCCGGCCAACCAGAAGCATCTCCGCGACGTGCGCAAGCAGATCGGCATGGTCTTCCAGCACTTCAATCTCTTCCCCAACATGACCGTCATGGGGAACCTCATCGAGGCGCCGATCCGCGTCCTGGGCAAGAGCAAGGAGGAGGCCTCGGACAAGGGCCGCGAGCTGCTTGAGCGCGTGGGCCTCGAAGAGAAGGCTGACGCCCACCCGACCCAGCTGTCAGGAGGCCAGCAGCAGCGCGTGGCCATCGCGCGCGCTCTGGCGATGGAACCCCGGGTGCTGCTTCTCGACGAGGTGACATCCGCTCTCGACCCCGAGCTGATCGCTGGCGTCCTCGGTGTGCTCCGCGACATCGCCGACACCACCGACATCACGATGCTGATCGTCACCCACGAGATGGGCTTCGCTCGCGACGTCTCCCACAAGGTGATGATGTTCGACCACGGTCAGATCGTCGAGCAGGGTCCGCCGGACAAGATCTTCAGCGAGCCGGAGAACGACCGGACCAAGTCGTTCCTCCACGCCATACTCGACGAGCGCTGACCGGCCGCCTCACCCCATGGCAACGCCGTACGCCACCGCCCGAGTCGGGCCGCGCTCCAGCAGCCGCTGTCCCGGCCCGATGGCGGTGCGGCCCATCGCGGCCAGGGCCGACCACATCGTGACCTGGTTGGCGCTGAGTACGGGCTTGCCGAGCGCCGCCTCGACGCCTGAGATCAGGTCGTACGTCGCGAGATTGGTGCAACTCACGAAGATCGCCTCGGCGTCGACGTGGTCGGTGGCGATGATCAGCTCCTGGGTGCGCTGGTACGGCACGGTCCAGATCCGGCCCTCGAGCCGCAGATCCGTACGCGACACGGTCTCGATGCCGGCCTCCGACAGAAACGCGCAGAGCAGGTCGGTGACGTCACGGACATAGGGCGTCGCGATCGCGACCCGGCTCGCACCGACCCTGGCCAGCGCCTCGAGCAGGGCTCCGGACGCGGTCACCGCCTGGGCCGCACCCCCGTCGCACATCGCCCGGCGGAGCGATTCCTCACCGGCCAGGCCCCCGACGAAGCTGCCCGAGGCGCAGGCGTACGCGACGACTTCGGCCTCCAGAGGCGTCAGGATGCGGGTCGCCTCGCGTACGGCGTCGACGTCACTGATCGTGGCGGCCAGCTCGACGCCGACGTGCAAGGGAGAGTAGGGCGTGCGTGCGACGTGGAGTGACACGTCGTCCGGCGTCCATCGCCACAGCTCTCGGTCGAGGGCGAGGTCGAAGGGGGCGACGATTCCGAGATGGCGCTGGACGGCCGGCTCGGGTGGGGCCGGAAGTCCGAACTCCGGTGCCGATGGGCCCATCAACCACCTCGCTCGACAGCCCCGTCAGGTGCTCACATGTCCCCGCCGAAGGCGAGATTGTTGACAATCGTACAAACGCGTCTCTAGCGTCAATCACGTCGGCGCCAGGGTCAAGGACCAGTGTGGAGTGCAGATGCAAGGCGGCACCAGACCGGACTCCGCCCGGCCGGTCGTCGCTGCCCTGTGCGGCGGCGAACGACCGGACGGTATGGAGCCGATCGAGGCGATGGCCGAGGTGCGCTACGTCGATGCCGAGGCTCTCGCCGCCGGCCTCCGGGGCGCCGACGTGCTGTTCGTCTGGGACTTCCGCTCGGCCGCATTGCGCGATGCCTGGCATGCCGCCGACGCATTGCGCTGGGTGCATGTCGCCGGCGCCGGTGTCGACCGGGTGCTGTTCCCGGAGCTGGTCGCGAGCCCGATCGTCGTCACCAACTCGCGCGGGGTCTTCGACCGCCCGATGGCGGAGTACGTGCTCGCGCTGATCCTCGCCTTCGCCAAGGACCTACCTGCGACAGTGCGCTATCAACAGGCTGAGCACTGGGCGTACCGCGAGACCGAGGACATCGCCGGCAAGCGGGCCGTCATCGTCGGCACCGGCTCGATCGGGCGTGAGATCGCCAGGCTGCTTCGGGCCGTCGGCATGACGGTCCACGGCGTCGGCCGTACGGCGCGTGAGTACGACGCCGACTTCGGTGCCGTATCGGCGTCGTCGGAGTTGACCACCGTGGTCGGCGCCACCGATTATCTGGTCGTGGTCGCGCCGCTCACCGAGCAGACCCATGGGCTGATCGACGCCGCGGTATTCGACGCGATGCCGACGACGGCACGGCTGATCAACGTCGGTCGCGGGGCGCTGGTCGACCAGGCAGCGCTGGTCGAGGCGCTAGAGACGGGCCAGATCGACGGCGCCGGTCTCGACGTGTTCACCGAGGAACCGTTGCCGCCCGGCGATCCACTGTGGCGGCACCCGCGGGTGATCGTGTCGGCGCACATGTCGGGCGACTCGGTGGGTTGGCGCGACCGCATCATCGAGCTGTTCGCGAGCAACCTAGACCGCTGGCGGGCGGGCGAACCGCTGCGCAACGTCGTCGACAAGCACCTCGGCTTCGCCGCCGTGGAGATGGAGAGCCGGGATGGCTGAGCTGGCCCTGTTGACCGCCACCGAGCTGGTGCGGGAGTACGCCGCTCGCGAGCTGTCGCCGGTCGAGGCGACCCAGGCCGCACTCGACCGGATCGACCGTTATGACAAGGTTATCAACGCCTTCTGCCTGGTCGATCCGGAGCGCGCCCTGGCTGCGGCTCGAGAGTCCGAGCAGCGCTGGCGGCGGGGCGAGCCGCTCGGGTCGGTCGATGGCGTACCGACTTCGATCAAGGATCTGCTCCCCACCAAAGGCTGGCCCACGCTGCGCGGGTCGCGGCTGATCTCGCCGGACCAGGTCTGGGACTCCGACGCCCCGGCGACGGCGCGGCTACGGGAGCAGGGCGCGGTGTTGCTGGGCAAGACGACCACACCGGAGTTCGGCTGGAAGGGCGTCACCGACAGTCTGCTGTGCGGTCCGACCGGCAATCCGTGGGACCCGTCTCGTACGGCCGGTGGCTCCAGCGGTGGTGGTGCCGCCGCGATCGGGTTGGGGATGGGAGCCCTGCCGGTCGGTACCGACGGCGGCGGCTCGGTCCGGATTCCGGCCGGGTTCTCGGGCATCGTGGCGTTGAAGCCGACGTACGGCCGGGTGCCGCTCTACCCGCCGAGCCCGTTCGGCACGCTGGCCCACATCGGGCCGATGACCCGGACCGTCACGGACGCGGCCCTGCTGATGGACGTGATCGCCGGATCCGACGTACGGGACTGGTCGGCCGGTGAGCCGCCTCGGGAGTCGTACCTCGAGGGGCTCGACGACGGCATCGCGGGCCTGCGGATCGCGTACTCGCCGCGGCTCGGTTACGCCGACGTCGATCCGGAGGTCGACGCACTGGTCCGGATGGCGGTCGGCGTGCTGGCCGAGCTCGGCGCGATCGTGGAGGAGGTCGATCCGGGCTTCGACGACCCGCTCGACGCCTACCACACGTTGTGGTTCAGCGGCGCGGCCAAGGTGGTGCTGGGCTACGGCGAGGACGTGCTCGACCGGATCGATCCGGGCCTGGCCGAGATCGTCGAGAAGGGTCGCCGGATGACCGCGCTGGGCTACCTCGACGCGACCGCGGTCCGGATGGATCTGGGCGTTCGCATGGGCCACTTCCACGAGCGCTTCGACCTGCTCGTCACGCCGACGCTGCCACGGCCGGCCTTCGAGGCAGGCATCGAGGTGCCGGCCGAGTCGGGGATGCGGCGGTGGACCGAGTGGACGCCGTTCAGCTACCCGTTCAATCTCACCCAGCAGCCGGCCGCGAGCGTGCCGTGCGGACTGACCGGCGCTGGGTTGCCGGTCGGGCTGCACGTGGTCGGGCCGCGGCATGCCGATGCCCTGGTGCTGCGAGCCGGCCGGGCGTACGAGGCGGCAACCTCGTGGCGATGGCCCCGGCCCGACGACGACTGGCCCGCGACCGACGGAACCTCGACCGATGGGAGTTCGCACCGATGGCGCGTCACCTGACGATCAGCCTCGACAAGCGGAGCGTGTCATGT
>JALDXR010000371.1:0-4352 GCA_032154865.1 Nocardioidaceae bacterium | reverse complement strand
GGCCCGGCCGGCGCAGACGATCCTGAAGCGTGGGGCTTAGACGCCCGGGGGCTTCGGGAAGCGGTGCCGCATCGTGTACTGGTACGGCGTCGAGAAGAGCAGGTCGCCGATGTCCTCGGCGGTGCGCTCGATCGTCTGGGTCCAGATCGTGTCCGCCCCGGGGATGATCAGGTCGAAGCTGAAGGTCATCAGACCGATCAGCTCCTTGACCGGCATCATCGCGCCGAGGTTGTCGAACGGCGTCGCGGCGAGGGCCCACGTCCGGATGGCGTTGGCCGAGGCCGTGCGGATCGACTCGGGCTTGAGCTGGAAGCGGTGCTGGCCCTCGGTCTCGGGACGGCCCATCGCCACGGCCGTCGCCTTGGTGACCTCGGACGGGAGGTAGGTGAGGTCCCACTTCGTCGTCCGGAGGCTCGGGTCGGTGATCAGCCGCAGGTTCATGCGCCCGTACTTCGGGTCGCCGTAGAACGCGGGCTTCGCCGGGAGCTCGGCGTCGTCGTACCGGCCCGTCGCGGTGTGGATGAGGTACCCACGCCGCTCGAGGGTGAAGTTGAAGTAGTCGTTCCCGAAGCCGCCGTAGCCGTCGTCCTCCTTGCCACCGTGCTCCTGGGTGATGATGTAGGCGATCTTCTTCGGGAACCCGAACGGCTCGCGGCCAGCGAACACGGCCGCGTCCTGGGTCAGGTACATGTACGGGTAGTACCCGCCGTAGTACGTGTTGCCGTCGGGGCTCTTGCAGGACGCCGACACGGTCACGCCCATCTCGCCGTACGGGCCGAGACCGGTGTGAAGGTGGTCGACGTACCAGAACTCCACGACGTCGTCCTCGAGCTCGAGGCACTTCGGCAGGATGCGCCGAAGGGCGGCCTCGTCGACCCGGTAGAAGAACGCCGACCAACGCGAGTTGGTGTAGGTCAGCGGGACGATGTCGTAGTCGACGAGCGGGTCCGCGACGCCCTGCGAGATGATGTCGCGCTTGTCCCGGTCAAGGGCAAGCGGCGGCGCGTCGCCGGAGTCGATCCACGGAACGCTCGTGACGTTCAGCTGCGCCATTGCGCTGTTCCTCCTTGGAATGACGTCACCGCGGCGGGGACCACGACAGTGGTTGCGGTGGCTCCCGCCACGCTGATCACGATCTGACCTTCTCGGTTACGCGCCGAGCCCGATGGGCTTCGGGAAGCGGTGACGCAGCCCGTAGCGGTACGGCTTGGCCGCGCCCGCCCACGTGGCGTCCCGGGTGTAGGTCTCGGTCCAGGGGACCTCGCCGGCCGGGATGATCAGGTCGAAGCTGAAGGTCATCAGGCCGATCATCTCCTTGGGCGGCATCTCGTGCCCGAGGTTGTCGTACGGGGTGGCCTGCATGAACCAGTTGATGTTGCCCGGGCTTGCCGTGCGGATCGACTCGGGCTTGACCTGGAAGCGGTGCGAGCCCTCAGAGTCCGGGCGCCCCATCAGGGTGGCCAGCTCCTTGGTCACCGTGGAGGGGAGGTAGACCAGCTGCCACTCGGAGCTGGAGATGTCCGGCGCGGTGACGACCTTCATGTTCATCCGGCCGTAGTCCGTGTTGCCGTAGAACTTCGGCTTTGCGGACAGGTCGGCGTCGTCGTACTTGCCGGTCGCCGAGTGGATCACGTACCCGTTCCGGATCATGAGGAACGAGAAGTAATCGAACTGGTAGACCTTGGTGTCGTACACGCCGTACCCGTCGTCCGGCGCCCCGCCGTGCTCGAGCACGCGGATGAAGGCTTCCTTCTTCGGGAAGCCGAGCACGCGACCGGCGTCGATCGCGGCGTCCTGGGTGAGGTACATGTACGGGTAGTACCCGGCGTAGAGCGTGCGGCCGTCACCGGCCTTGTGGCTGGCAGCCACGGTCACGCCCATCTCGCCGTACGGGCCCAGCATGGTGTTGTTGTGGTCGACGTACCAGAACTCGACGACGTCGTCCTCGAGCTCGAGGCAGTCGGGCAGGACGCGACGGAGGTGCTTCTCGTCGCACCGGTAGAAGAACGCCGACCAACGAGAGTTGGTGTAGGTCAGCGGCAGAACATCGATGTCCCACACCGGGTCGACCAGCGAGTAGATGAACGCGGTCTTCTCGTCACGGTCGACGGGCGACGGCGGAATCTCCCCCGTCTCCGCGCCTGGGATCTGCGTCACGGCGAACTGCTCGGCCATAGACGGGCTTCCCCCTTAATCGGTAAAGGGCAGCTGCACAGGAATCGCGGTGCCCGCACGACAGGTGCCGCCGGCCGTGGTTCTCAGGGGCCGGGCGGGGCTGCCGTCCGGGCGAGCGATGGTTAGCAGCATATGTCACGTACCAAGGGCCGTCAACGGCCCAGACGGCCGCGCCGTCGGCCTCGAGGCACCCCGGAAACGGCTTCGGCATGGGAAGTTGCGCATGCCAGGACGGACTTCGTGCCGATGTTGACAACCGCCCACGGTGCCGGGGTAGGGTCGCCTCGATCCGGCCTCCGGCGCCCCCCCGAACAGGCCCCGTGCGCGGGCCGGGCGGGCGACCGCGGCGGCCAACCGGCGGGACGATAAAGGGGGCGATGAGGTGAGGAAACGCTCGTGGGTCTGGCGCCTGGCGGCGGTGGTCGCCGCGCTGGCGCTCGCGCTGGGTCTCGCGGCCTGTGGAGACGATGACGACAGCGGCGACTCCGGCGACACCGCCGGCGGCGACGCGACCGCGCTCGACGTGGCCTATGTGACCGTCCAGCAGCACCCGTACGGCATCGCCGTCGACTCCTTCGTCGAGGAGGTCAACGCGACCGGCGCGCTGACGCTCCAGGGCCAGCCGGTCTACCCGCAGGCCGAGATCCAGCTGCTGGCCGACGTCCGCAGCGGCGTCGTCCCGATGGCGACGATCTCGAGCGCGATCTTCGACACCGCCGGCATCACCGCCTTCCAGGCGCTGCAGGCGCCCTTCCTGATCACCAACTATCCCCTCGCCGAGGCGGTCGAGGGCGGGGAGATCGGCAAGTCGATGCTGGCCGACGCCACCGAGCAGGCGGGCGACCTCGTCGCCCTGGCGATCCACGAGGGCGGCCTGCGCAAGCCCTTCGGCGCGGAGAAGAAGCTGGTGAGCGTCGAGTCCTTCCAGGGCACGACGATCCGCGCCCCGCAGTCGCAGGTGCTGGCCGCCGGCTTCCAGGCGATCGGCGCCAACGTCGAGCCGCTGCCCCTGCCGGACGTCTACCTGGCGCTCCAGAACGGCACGGTCGACGGCGTCGAGGCCAACCTGCCCCTCATCTACACCCAGAAGTGGTACGAGGTCGGCAAGTACGTCACCGGCAACGTCAACTTCTGGCCCTTCCCGACGGTGCTGGTCATCAACAAGGCCGTCTACGACGGCCTCAGCGCCGACCAGCAGACGGCCCTGACCGACGCCGCCGCGAACATCACGACGAGCTCGATCGCGATCTTCACGACGCCGGGCAGCACGGTCGCCCAGGACCTGGTCAACTGCGGGATCGAGTACGTGAGCTCGACCCCGGCCCAGCTGACGGCCCTGCAGAACGCCTCCGCGGGCGCGGTCGCCCAGCTCTCGCCCGAGAGCCAGGAGTATGTGACCCAGATCGAGGCCGAGAAGGAGGCCCTCGGGCCCCCGGCGGCACCGCCGCCGCTGCCCACCGAGTCCACCGGGGAGTGCACTCCGCCCCCAGGCTGATCCAGCCTTAACGGCCGACACCATCGCGGCCGTGCGCTGAGCATCACGGCCCGGCTTCTCATCTGGGGGGCCGGGCCGGCGCGCGTCGGGGGGGTCTGGTGGGATACGCGCTGTGAGCACGACCGCGGACTCGGCGGACTCGGCCGTCCCCGCCGGCCCGGGCCGTGGCCTGGCGCGGACGCTGGCAGTCGCCGCGCGCTGGGCGGAGGTCTACTCGCAGGCGGCGGTGCGGATCGCGCGCGTGGGGGCGGTGGCGGCGGTCGTGCTGGCGATCGTCGTCCTCGCCGGCAACGTCTTTACCCGCAACGTGCTCGGTTACTCGCTCTTCGGCGCCGAGGAGCTGGCCCGTTACGCGTTCCTGTGGGCGATCTGGCTCGGCGTCTCGCTCGCCGTCAAGCGCGGCGCCGTCACCGTGATCGCCTTCGTCGCCGACGCCGGGCCGGCCTGGTGGCAGCGCTCGGTGCGCACGTTCTCGGGGGTCAGCCTGGCGGTGCTGCTGCTGTATTGCTGCTGGCGCTCGACCGAGTACGCGACCGGCCAGTTCGCCACCGGCGGCTCCACGCCGACCCTGGAGATCTCCTGGTTCTACCCGGTGGTCTCGATGACGGTCGGCTACTACTTCATCACCCTGCACTACCTGGCGGCGGTGCGCCGCCCCGAGCTCTATCGCGGCATCGTGCTG
>JALDXR010000023.1:0-15023 GCA_032154865.1 Nocardioidaceae bacterium | reverse complement strand
ATCCTCGACGAGCCGACCGCGGTGCTGACGCCGCAGGAGATCGAGGAGCTGTTCGCGATCATGCGACAGCTTCGCGACGACGGGAAGTCGATCGTCTTCATCACGCACAAGCTCAAAGAGGTGCAGGCGATCGCCGACCGGATCACGGTCATCCGGCACGGCAAGGTCGTCGACACCGTCGAGCCGTCGGCGAGCGAGAACCAGCTCGCCGAGCTGATGGTCGGTCGATCGGTCAGCCTGACCGTGTCGAAGGCGCCGGCCAAACCGGCCACCGAGCCCACCCTCGAGATCGACAACCTCACGGTGATCGACGATCGTGGCCTCGCGGTCGTCAAGGAGGTGACGCTCGACGTCAAGGGTGGCGAGATCCTCGGCATCGCCGGTGTGCAGGGCAACGGCCAGACCGAGCTCGTGAAGGCCCTGCTCGGGTTGGCCCGGCCGGCCGCCGGCAGCATCCGGATCAGCGGTCGCGAGATCAGTCGCCAGGGACCGGCGGAGAGCCTGCGCAACGGCATCGGCTACATCCCGGAGGACCGCCAGCACGACGGCTTCGTCGGCACGTTCACGGTCGCCGAGAACCTCGTACTCGACCTCTATCACAACGACGACTACTCGTCCGGCATCGTCCTCGACCTCGGCAAGATCGCCGACAACGCCGAGCAGCAGATCGTCGCGTTCGACATCCGTACGCAGAGTGCTTCGACACCGACCGGATCGTTGTCGGGCGGCAACCAGCAGAAGGTCATCCTCGCCCGCGAGCTGTCGCGCCCATTGCGGCTGCTGATCGCCTCCCAGCCGACTCGCGGACTCGACGTGGGCTCGATCGAGTTCGTTCACAAGCGGATCGTCGAGGAGCGCGACAAGGGCGTCGCAGTCCTGTTCGTGTCCACCGAGCTCGACGAGATCGCGGCGCTGTCCGACCGGGTCGCCGTGATGTACGACGGCCGGGTCGTCGACGTCGTCGACCCGTCGACGCCGCGCGAAGACCTCGGGCTCTTGATGGCGGGCGCGACGCCGGCTCACGAGGGAGCAGCCAATGTCTGATCCGTCCACGGCGACCGATCGTCCCGAGACTCCGCGGCCGGGCCGGCCGAGCGCGGCCGCTCTCATGCAGTCCTGGCTGCCGTCGATCAAGCTCACGATCTTGTCGATCGTGCTCGCGCTGGCGGTCGGTGCCGTCCTCATCGTCGTCAGCAACGACGACGTGCTGTCGAAGTTCAACTACTTCTTCCAGGACCCCGGCGATGGCTTGTCGGCTGCGGTCAACGCCGTCGCCGATACCTATTGGGCGCTGCTCGACGGCGCCTTCGGATCCCGCGATGCGATCTCCGCGACGCTCGAGCGGGCCGCTCCGCTGATGTGTGCCGGTCTCGGTGTGACCTTGGCCTTCCGGGTCGGGCTGTTCAACATCGGTGCGCAGGGCCAGCTGATCATGGGTGCGATCTGCGCCAGCTACGTCGGTTTCACCTGGGACCTGCCGCCGGTCCTGCACCTGATCGTCGCTGTTCTCGCCGGGATCATCGGTGGTGCCATCTGGGGCGGCGTCGTCGGTGTGCTGAAGGCGCAGACCGGCGCCCATGAGGTGATCGTGACGATCATGCTCAACTACGTCGCGCTGTCCATCCTGCGGTGGCTGCTGACGCTGGATACGTTCCAGGTCGCAGGCTCCAACGACCCGGTGAGCCCCATCGTCGACTCCGATGCTCGGTTCCCGGACTTCCTCGGCATCCATACCGGGGTCTATGTCGGCTTCGCGGCCGCCATCGTGGTCTGGTGGCTGTTGTCGCGGTCGACCGTCGGATTCGAGATGCGGGCGGTCGGAGCCAATCCCGATGCGGCGCGCACGGCCGGCATCAGCATCTCGAAGGCCTACATCCTCGTCATGCTTTTCGCCGGCGCTCTGGCCGGCCTCGCCGGCGCCGAACAGATCAACGGTCACGAGGACCCCTTGACGGACGGAGTCGCGGGATCGCTCGGGTTCGACGCCATTACCGTCGCGCTGCTGGGTCGTGGCACGCCGTTGGGCACGGTCCTCGCCGCGATTCTGTTCGGAGCGCTCGACTCGGGTGGTCGCCAGATGCAGGCTGCCACCGGGACCCCGCTCGACCTCACGATCGTGCTACAAGCGCTCATCGTGTTGTTCGTCGCCGCTCCGGCGCTCGTACGAGGAGTGTTCCGGATCCGTGATCGGGAAGCCGGCGAGACCGTGCTGGCGAAGGGGTGGAGCTGATGGCCACCGCGACTGTAATCGAGACGGCTGAGGTTCCGGTCGCCGTCGTCAGCCCGGCCGAGCGTCGGCGCTACGCCCGTATCGTCGGGATCCTGAGCGTGACCGCCCTGCTCCAACTGTGGATGTGGCTGGAGACCGCGTCCGGCGACTTCACCTTCCTGGTTCAGCGAGCGTCAGCCGATCAGGACGAGATCAAGGTCTCCTACGACGGTCCCACGCTGGCGCTGCTCTGCCTCGTCGTGACGGTCGTGGTGCTGGCGGTCTTCGCCGCGGCGCCGTCCTTGCGTTATCGGACGCCCCGGGCCGCGAGGCTTGTCCGACAGGGTCCGTTGTTCGTGCTGCTGATGATCCTGGCGGGCTTCGCGTTCATCCTCGGCTTCTGCGTCTGGGTCTACTCCGGACAATCTCTCGATCCGCCGCTGCCGATGACCAATCCCCTCGACGGCACGCTGAAGTTCGCGACTCCGTTGGCCCTCGGAGCCCTGGCCGGCGCGATGTGCGAGCGGGCCGGCGTCATCAACATCGCGATCGAGGGGCAGTTCCTCGTCGGCGCCTTCTTCGCCGCGGTCATCGCCACGATGGCGTCCAGCGCGTACGTCGGCCTGCTCGGCGGGATCGCCGCCGGCGTGGGGCTGGCGGCCATGCTGGCGTTCTTCGCGATCCGCTACATGGTCAACCAGATCGTCGTCGGTGTGGTCCTCGTGGTGTTCGCCGGCGGGACGACCGGCTTCCTGCTCGACCAGATTCCCGACGACCGGATCGTCGACCTCAACAGCCCGCCGATCCTCGAGCCCATGGAGATCCCGGGACTTTCCGGGCTGCCCGTGGTGGGCGAGGCGGTCTTCGCGCAGAACTTCCTCGTCTACCTGATGTTCCTCTCGGTGCCGGTGTCCTGGTTCCTGCTGTTCCGTACTCGCTGGGGCCTGCGGGTGCGGGCGGTCGGCGAGCATCCCCGAGCCGCCGACACGGTCGGCATCCGAGTGCGCTCCCGGCGCTGGCAGGCCGTCCTCGCGGGCGGAGTGTTCGCCGGTCTTGGCGGCGCGTTCTACACGGTCGGCAGCACCGGCGCGTTCGACAAGGACGTCTCGGCCGGCACCGGCTTCATCGCCCTGGCCGCCCTCATCATGGGTCGGTGGCATCCGGTCGGTGCGTTCCTCGCGGCCTTGTTCTTCGGGTTCGTCTCACAGCTGGAGATCCAGCTGCAGATCCTGCAGAAGATCCCCACCGAGCTGCTCAGCATGACGCCCTACCTTGCCACCATCATCGCCGTCGCGGGCTTGATCGGCGGAGCGGCCAAACCGCCGGCCGCCGACGGAGAGCCCTACGAGAAGGACTAGGCGGGCCGTGTCCGACGTCGACTGGGAGATGCTGCGGCGTCGCGCGATCGAGGTTCGGGACCGGGCGTACGTGCCGTACTCCCACTTCCCGGTCGGTGCGGCCGCGCTCGTCGACGACGGCCGGGTCGTCGTCGGCTGCAACGTCGAGAACGCCTCCTACGGCGTGACCTTGTGCGCCGAGTGCGGCCTGGTGTCGGACCTTGTGGCGGGCGGCGGCGGACGACTGGTCGCGTTCACCTGCTGTGACTCGACCGGCGCCCGGCTGATGCCGTGTGGCCGGTGCCGTCAGCTGCTGTGGGAGCACGGCGGGCCGGACCTGCTCGTCGACACCCCGAAGGGGATCTGGCGGATGGCCGACGTGCTTCCGTTGGCCTTCGGGCCGGAGGATCTCGAGCGGGGCCGCACCGAGGGCTAGCCCCGTACGCTGACTTTTGCTCTGACCGACCGTCCGGGAGGGAACGTGTCCGAGGAACACCACGCGGTCGACGTGATCGCGACCAAGCGCGACGGCGGGGAGCTGTCCGACGGCCAGATCGACTGGGTCGTCCACGCCTTCACCCGTGGCGACGTGCACGCCGAGCAGATGTCGGCGCTGGCGATGGCGATCCTGCTGCGCGGCATGACCCGACGCGAGATCGCCCGGTGGACCGACGCCATGATCCGCAGCGGCGAGCGGATGGACTTCGCGCCGCTGTCCCGGCCGACGGTCGACAAGCACTCCACCGGCGGCGTGGGCGACAAGATCACACTGCCGCTGGCGCCCCTGGTGGCGTCGTGCGGGGTGGCCGTGCCGCAGTTGTCGGGCCGGGGACTCGGTCACACCGGCGGCACCCTGGACAAGCTCGAGTCGATCCCCGGTTGGCGCGCCGACCTGACCAACGACGAGATCATGACGCAGCTGGAGTCGGTCGGCGCCGTCGTCTGCGCGGCCGGATCGGGTCTGGCTCCGGCCGACAAGCGGCTGTACGCGCTGCGCGACGTGACCGGCACCGTCGAGTCGATCCCGCTGATCGCGTCGTCCATCATGAGCAAGAAGATCGCCGAGGGCACCGGCGCTCTGGTGCTCGACGTCAAGGTCGGCTCCGGCGCGTTCATGAAGTCGATCGACGACGCGAGAGAGCTGGCCCGGACCATGGTGGATCTCGGGACCGACGAGGGACTGCGTACGGTGGCGCTGCTGACCGACATGGAGTCGCCGTTGGGCCGTACCGCCGGCAACGCCTTGGAGGTACGCGAGTCGGTCGACGTGCTCGCCGGCGGCGGTCCGCCCGACGTCGTGGAGCTGACCCTCGCGTTGGCCCGGGAGATGCTCGCCGCCGCCGGACACGACGATGTCGATCCGGCCGACCGGCTGGCCGACGGCGCCGCGATGGACGTCTGGCGCGAGATGATCCAGGCCCAGGGCGGCGATCCCGACGCACCCCTGCCGGAGGCGCGGGAGCGGCAGGTCGTCGATGCGCCGTCGGACGGAGTGCTGGTGAGCCTCGACGCGTTCGCCGTCGGCGTCGCCGCGTGGCGGCTCGGTGCCGGCCGAGCGCGTCAGGGCGACGCCGTCCAGGCCGGCGCGGGAGTCGAGTGGCATGCCAAGCCCGGCGACACCGTCCGCGCCGGCGAGCCGCTGCTGACCCTCCACACCGACGATCCGGCCCGGTTCGAGCGGGCGCTGGCGGCGCTCGACGGTGGTTACGTCATCGCCACGGACCGTCCGACGCCGGTCGTGACGCCGCGAGACATCGTCCTCGACCGAGTGGACTGACCCGTCGCCAGTGGCCGGTCAGGCGTCCAGTACGACGACCCGCAGACCCTGGTCGGTGTTGTTGGCGAAACCGCCACGGCTCCAGCGCGGCGATCCGGGCTGGGACCGGCCGCTCGCGTCATGCGCCCGGGTCCGCAGGGCATGCTCACCGGGCGTCGCCTCCCACGGTGCGCTGAACCGTCGCCAGGCCCACCGTCCGTCGGAGTCGGCCAGTTCGGCATCGGTCCAGGATCGGCCGTCGTCGGTGCTCACCTCGACCCGCTCGATCGGGGCCCAACCCGACCAGGCCCGCCCTTCCAGCGGGACGGCGCCGGGCCGGACGAACCGTACCCGGGTCATGAAGTCCGGGAACCCCGGCGGCACCAGCAGCGACCGCGGTTCGATCCGGGTCACCGGCTCGCCCGGGTCGTCGGCGTCCTGCCGCAGCCGGTAGGCCTGGTGCTGGAACCCTTCGAAGTGCTGGTCCGAGACGGTGATGTCACGCAGCCACTTGACGTGCGCCATGCCGTACCAGCCGGGCGCCACCAGCCGAACCGGGAAGCCGTGCTGTGGCGGCAGCGGCATCCCGTTCATCTCGTACGCGAGCAGAACGTCGTCTCCGAGTGCCTCGGCGAGCGGCAGGCCGCGCTGGTAGTCCTGCTCGACACCGCGCTCGATCCCGTGATCGGCTCCGGTGAACACGACGTCGACGCCGTCGCTGGTCGGATCGGCCTCGCGGAGCAACGCCGCCAGTGGCACGCCGGTCCAGTCGGCGGTGCCGACGGCGCTCTCGAGCCATGGCTGGCTGACCGGGCGTGGCGACAGCGCCGCCCGCCCGTTGCCGGCACACTCCAGGGTCACGCGTACGGTGTTCGCCGGCCGGGATCGTAGCTCGTCGAAGCCGGCCCGGAGCGGGTTCTCGACGGACCCTCCGACGGTCAACGTCCAGGCTGCGACATCGATCCGCGGAATGTCGTAGTGCGAGAGGACGTAATGCAGACCCGGCGGCGTGACGTCGTCCCGCAGCGCCTCCGGAGGCAGGCCGTGGTTGCGAGCCGCGAGCCGGAGCTCGTCGGTCGAGATGCCCTCGGTCGCGTCGGCGACGCGTGCTGGAGTGCTGATGCTGTCGATCGGATCGGCCATGGGTACGCCTCTCGAGTCGAGGCCGTTGCGGTCAGCGTACGACCGAGGTCCGGCGGGGAGCCGGGTCGCCTGGCACGATGGGGGCATGTCGCCGTCACTCGACACGATCCGCCAGGCGCCGAAGGCGTTGCTCCACGACCATCTCGACGGCGGCCTGCGGGCAGAGACCATCGTCGACATCGCCGCCGACATCGGACACCGGCTGCCCCGGACCGACCCGGACGAGCTGCGCCAGTGGTTCCTCGAATCCGCCAACTCGGGCTCGCTCGAGCGTTACCTGGAGACGTTCGAACACACCGTCGCCGTGATGCAGCAGCCCGAGCACATCGCGCGGGTCGCGGCCGAATGCATCGAGGATCTGGCCGCCGACAACGTCGTCTACGCCGAGATCCGCTATGCGCCCGAGCAGCATCTGACCGCCGACCTCGAGCTCGGACAGGTCGTCGACGCGGTACGCGACGGGTTCGAGCAGGGGATGGCCGATGCCGAGGCGGCCGGTCGCCCGATCGTCGCCCGGCAGTTGCTGACCGCGATGCGTCACCAGGCCCGCTCGATGGAGATCGCCGAGCTCGCCGTGGCGTACCGCGACGACGGTGTGGTCGGCTTCGACATCGCCGGTGCCGAGGCGGGGTATCCACCGACCCGGCATCTCGACGCGTTCGAGTATCTCCAGCGCGAGAACGCCCACTTCACGATCCATGCCGGTGAGGGATTCGGACTGCCGTCGATCTGGCAGGCGATCCAGTGGTGCGGCGCCGATCGGCTCGGCCACGGCGTCCGGATCGTCGACGACGTCCAGGAGTACGAAGACGGCGAAGTACGCCTGGGTCTGCTGGCGGCGTACGTCCGCGACAAGCGCATCCCCTTGGAGATGTGCCCCAGCTCCAACGTGCAGACCGGCGCCGCCGACTCGATCGAGAAGCATCCGATCGGACTGCTGACCCGGCTGCGCTTCCGGGTCACGGTCAACACCGACAACCGGCTCATGAGCGGCACCACGATGAGCCGCGAGATGAGCCTGCTGGCCGACGCGTTCGGCTACGAGCTGGCCGATCTGCAGTGGTTCACCGTGAACGCGATGAAGAGCGCCTTCCTGCCGTTCGACGAGCGGCTGGCCCTGATCAACAGCCTCATCAAGCCGCGCTACGCCGCCCTGGGCGCCTGACCGCGACGCTGGCGGTAGCCATATTGCGAAACACGCCGGCGTGTTTCGCAATATGCCTACCCCCACGGGGCGGGGGCGACTGGCGACGCTGTCAGGCCAGCCTGCGGACGTACGCGTCGGCCTGGCGCAGCGACATCGGCTCGCAGCCGAGGCGTACCGCGTCGGCGACGATCGTGGGCTCGCGCCGATAAAGCAGCAGCCCGCGTCGCCACAGCACCCACGCTGGTTTGCGCCGCTCGCGGAGGTCACGCAGCAGTCGCATTCCGAACGTCAAGAGCCGCGGCCGCCGCAGGCAGATCGCGGCCGCCAGCAGCTCTCGATCGCGACAGTCGGCGACGATCTGCGGCGCGAACACTCCCTCCGCGACGAACAGCGGTGCCCCGTCGAGGTCGAGCATCTGCTGCCCGGTCCGGCCGTCGGACGCAATGTCGTAGATGGGCACCTCGGCACGGCCGGATCGGCACAACGTCTCGAGCGTCGCGACCGCCTCGGACGCGTGCCAGCTGCGCGGATCGTCCCAGTCGACGACGCCCATCGGCAGCCGTGGCAGGTCGGGGTCGCCGCCGCTGCGATAGAAGTCGTCAAGCCGGAGCACGGGGTAGCCCAGTCGCTCGGACAGCCGCGTCTTGCCCGAGCCCGACGGCCCGGCGAGGACGACGACGCGAGCAGGCACCCGCCAGATTCTGCCGTACCGGACCGCCCGGGGTCAGCGCCGTTGCGCCGGCCGGAGTCCGATCGGCTGAGCGCGGTGATCCTGCCACGCCGGGACGAAGGCGATGATCAAGACGATCACCGTCAGGCCGAAGGCGGTCGGATAGCCGGTGTCGCTCACGATCGCGCCGAAGGTCACTGCGCCGATGCCCATGCCACCGTCGTACGCGAGGTTCCACACCGCGCTCGCCCTGGCGTACTCGGCCTCCGCGACCCGGTCGTACATCATCGCGAGCGTCACGTTCTGGGCGGCACCGAATCCGAGGCCGAACAACAGCATCCCGCCGATCAGCGCGACCGGGTTGTCGACCGCTACCAGCGCCAGCATGCCGCCGGCCGCCAGGCCGACCGACGGGAAGAGCAGCAGCTCCGACCCGTACCGGTCACCGAACCGGCCGGCCAGCCACCGGGCGGCGAGGACCGCGAGCGCCTGGATCAGCAGGGCCGCGCTGGCCAAGCCGCGGCGGTCCTCGGCCACGGCCAACGGCAGGAAGGTCACCACCACGCCCACCGCGATCGTGACGGCGGAGAAGACCAGGGCCGGGCGTAGCAGTCCCGAGCTGGTGAGACCGCGCAGCACCGGCACCGGTGGCTCGGGATGATCGCGGCGGCTCGGCAGGCCGGGTATCGCGAACAGGCCCGCGAGCGACGCCACGGTGGCGGCCAGGAAGATCGGTTCGAAGCCGATCCACGACGTCAGCGACACCCCGAGCGCCAGACCGATCGCGCCGGGCGCGCCGAACGCGACTCCATAGATCGCGAGTGCTTCGGCCCGACGCCGGACCGGCGCCAGCTTGGCCACCAGGGCCGTTGCGGCGACGACGATGATCGCGAGACCGGCGCCACGGGCCAGGCACACCGCCAGGACGACGACGAGGTTCGACGACAGGGCGAGGAGCGCGGCCGGGGCGCCGAGCAGTACCAGCCCGAGACCCAGCACGGTGCGATAGCCGAAGCGCGCCAGCATGGCCGGCACGGTCAGCTCGGTGAGGACCGTGGCGAGCATCAGGGCTCCGGTGGCGAGTCCCGCGCCGGCGTTCCCGGAGCCGGTGGACGCGACGTAGAGCGGCACGACCGACAGCAGGAGGTAGAAGCTGACGGCGGCACCGAACGCCGCGATCAGCAGCCGGACCATCGTCGGCGTGAGGAGACGATCGGTCTCGGTGGTGGCCGGCTGGCTCTCGGTCAATGTGACGCTCCCGGTCGGTCCGACGATTGGTTCCACCGTAGGAGCCGCCGACCGGCGACGAGAAGGTCCAATCCGCCGGTACGAATCCGGACCAAACGCCTTGCAATTGCCAGGATCACCGAATCACGGTACGAACGTCCCTGATGCCAGTACCCAACTGGGGCTCGTCCGAGCCTCGGTGGCTCGGCCCTGGAGGTGTAACTGCAGTGACGACGCAGCCAGAATCTGACGAGCGTACGACAACGTTGACGGACGCTCCGCCGGAGTCGTGGACTGAAGAGTCGGAACAGCGTGCGTACGAAGAGTCCCCGGAGACGTCGCCGCGCCGCTCTCGGAAGGGAGCGCACCTGATCGGCGCGCTGACCGGGTTGGTGCTCACCCCGGTGGCCATCGGATTCCTCACCTATGGCGGATACCGCTACCAGCAGGTCTCGGAGGTGGGTGTCAACATCGAGTACGACACCCGTGCCCTGGTCGCGCTGGGCGTCGGAGCCGCCGTACTCCTCATCGTCGCCGTCTCGGGTGCCCTGTCGGCGCTTGGTCCGCTGCTGGGCGGGCTGGTGTGGGGACTCGCCCCGGCCGCACTCTTCCTCACGCTTCCGGAGGACACCCTGCGCTGGATCGACGATGCTCCCGTCGCTCCGGTCGAGATCGAGGTCGCGACGGTCGGCTGGCTGGCCCTGGGCTGCTTCCTGGCCGTCGGCGTGAGTCTGTTCGGTTCCGGAATCGGGAACGCGCTACGCCGGCGCTGATCGGCGGGCACTACGCTCAGTCGTGCGACTTAGCGTGGTGCGCTCGGGTGTATTCGTCGCGGCGCGCCAGCATCGCGATGAGCATCGCGGGCAGCATCAGCACGTGTCCGACCAGCATCACACCGTCCGCGGTCACCGAGCCGAGCCAGTAGGGCACCAGCACGACGGCGAACGCCGCATACATCGCCGCTGACATCTCACTGATGCTGCGCCAGCCATGGCCGCGCCAGCGCATCCAGGCGCCCATGCCCACGCTCATGTTGGTTGCCATGACCGTCGTGTAGACGGCGGTGTGATCGGCCAGCTCCACGCCGACCGGCGCCAGCGCCAGGCTCCACAGCGGCGTCAGCACCGCCATCCCGACCACCATCGCGACCAGCATCTCGAGGTAGTGCCGGATGAAGCGTCCGGCCGGCCGGTAGTCACCGCGCTCGCGCTCTTGGACGGTCGGCTCCACGAGAACAACCTCTGACATGGAAACTCCTTCGTCAATCACATACCCCCTCTGGGTATGTATGCCATGCGGCACGATACCCCCAGGGGGTAATAACTGGCAAGAGGGGTCAGAGGGCAAGAGCGTCAGAGGGCGGGATCGGTCGCCAGCCGGCCGTGCAGGTGCTCGTCCCAGCGTTCGCCGCCGGGGTCGCGGTAGCCGGCCCGGGCCACCCCTTCGAGGGTGTAGCCGCACCGCTCGGCGACCACGCAGGACGCCTTGTTGGCCACCGCATGGGGGAGGACCAGCCGCTCCAGGCCGAGGTTGTCGAAGGCCCAGGCGGTGGCGGCGGCCAGTCCCTGGGTCGCGACGCCGCGGCCGCGCGCCCACGGCACGGTCCGATAGCCGACGAAGCCCGAGTGCTGGTCATCGATGTCCAGTGCCCACAGCGACACGTTTCCGAGCAGCCGCTCCTTGTCGTCGATGACCGACCAGGTGGCATGGGTGCCGTCGGACCAGTCGGCGCCGCGGCGACACCAGGCGGCGGCGGTCTCGAGGTCGACGACCTTCGGCGCCGGGTTCCATCGGTGCGTGTCCGGATCGTGCAGCATCGCCAGCGCGTCCAGGGCCTCGGACTCCCGCGGCGGCCGGAGCAGGTAGGAGCCGGCCGGAAGTGTCACCCAGTCGATAGGCCCGGCCGTGGGCATGGCCTCAGATGCCGATCGGGTGCCAGACCGTCTTGGTCTCGAGGAACGCCGTCATCCGGTCGATGCCGGGGTCGGCGGTCCAGTCGACCGACGGTGTCGGGCGTACGACGCGTTTGAGGTTGTCGGCCGCCGACTGTTCGAGGGACCTGGCGTGTACGGCGTTGTCGACGCCGGTCAGGTCGATGGCGTTGACGTCCATGTGGGCGGCCAGCCAGGGCGCGAGCTCCTCGCGGAAGCCGGTGAGGATGTTGATGGCGCCGCCCGGCAGGTCCGACGTGGCGAGCACCTCGGACAGCGTGACGGCCGGGATCGGCCGCTCGTAGGACGCCACGACGACCACGGCGTTGCCCGTGACGATCGCCGGCGCCACGACACTGACCAGGCCCAGCAGCGGCGAGTCCTGCGGCGCCACGATGGCCACGACCCCGGTGGGCTCGGGGACGGAGAAGTCGAAGTACGGGCCGGAGACGGCGTTGGCCGAGCCGGTCACCTGGGCGATCTTGTCGGCCCAGCCGGCGTACCAGACCCAGCGGTCGATGCTGGCATCGACGGTCGCGGTCGCCTGCCGTTTAGTGGCGCCCTCGCCGGCCTGCACGTCGGCGATGAACTGCTCGCGGCGCCCTTCGAGCATCTCCGCGACGCGATAGAGGATCTGACCCCGGTTGTACGGCGTCCGCTTCGACCAGCCGCCGTAGGCCTTGCGGGCCGCGACGACCGAATCCCGGGCGTCCTTGCGCGACCCCATCGCGACGTTGGCGAGGAACCGGCCCTTGGCGTCGACCGCCTCGTAGGTCCGGCCGCTCTCGGATCGCGGGAACGCCCCGCCGATGTAGAGCTTGTAGGTCTTGCGTACGTCCAGACGCGTCTCAGACGGCAAGGTAGGCCTCCAGACCGTGCCGGCCGCCTTCGCGGCCGAAACCGGACTCCTTGTAGCCACCGAACGGGCTGGCCGGGTCGAACCGGTTGAACGTGTTGGCCCACACGACCCCGGCCCGCAGCTGGTCGGCCATCCACAGGATGCGGGAGCCCTTCTCGGTCCACACTCCGGCCGACAACCCGTACGGCGTGTTGTTGGCCTTCTCGACAGCCTCGGCGGGAGTGCGGAAGGTAAGGATGGAAAGAACCGGTCCGAAGATCTCCTCACGGGCGATCCGATGCGCCTGGCTGACCCCGGTGAAGATCGTCGGCGGGAACCAGTAGCCGTTCTCGGGCAGCACGCACGGCGGTGACCAGCGCTCGGCGCCCTCGGAGTCGCCGACCTCCGACAGCAGCTTGATCCGGGCCAGCTGCTCGGCGGAGTTGATCGCGCCGATGTCGGTGTTCTTGTCGAGCGGGTCGCCGACCCGGAGGGTGCGCATCCGGCGCTTCAGCGACTCCAGTACCTCGTCGTAGACACTCTCCTGCACCAGCAAGCGCGAACCCGCGCAGCAGACGTGCCCCTGGTTGAAGAAGATGCCGTTGACGATCCCCTCGACGGCCTGGTCGATCGGGGCATCCTCGAAGATCACGTTGGCCGCCTTGCCGCCGAGCTCGAGGGTCAGCTTCTTGCGGCTGCCGGCGACCGCCTTCGCGATCTGGCGGCCGACCTCGGTCGAGCCGGTGAAGGCCACCTTGTCGACTTCCGGATGGCTGACCAGCGCCTGACCGGTGGCGCCCGCTCCGGTCACGATGTTGACGACGCCGGGCGGCAGGTCGGCCTGCTGGCAGACGTCGGCGAACAGCAACGCCGTCAGCGGAGTCGTCTCGGCCGGCTTCAGCACGACGGTGTTTCCGCAGGCCAGTGCGGGGGCGATCTTCCAGGCCAGCATCATGAGCGGGAAGTTCCACGGGATGACCTGGGCGGCGACGCCGAGCGGCTGCGGATCGGGGCCGAAGCCCGCGTAGTCGAGCTTGTCGGCCCAGCCGGCGTAGTAGAAGAACCAGGCACTCGCCAACGGCACGTCGACGTCGCGGGACTCCCGGATCGGCTTGCCGTTGTCGAGCGACTCGAGCACGGCGAACTCCCGCGAGCGCTCGGCGAGGATGCGGGCGATCCGATAGAGGTACTTCGCGCGGTCTGGACCACTCGTCTGGGACCAGACCCGCTCGTAGGCCCGGCCGGCCGCCTTGACCGCGGCGTCGACATCGGCCTCACCGGCCTCGGTGATCTCGGCGAGCACTTCTTCGCTGGCCGGACTGACCGTCTTGAACGACTTGCCGTCGGTCCCGTTGACGAACTGGCCGTCGATGAACAGCCCGTACGACGACGCGATGTCGACGATGTCGCGGCGCTCCGGCGCCGGTGCGTACTCGAATGCGGAATCGGCCATGTCGCTCAGTCCAACGTGAAGTAGTCGGGGCCGGAGTAGCGGCCGGTTTTCATCTTGGTCCGCTGCGACAGCAGATCGTTGAGCAGCGACGAGGCGCCGAAGCGGAACCAGTCGGGGTCGAGCCAGTCCGGTCCGGCGACCTCGTTGACCATGACCAGGTAGCGGATCGCGTCCTTGGCGTTGCGAATGCCGCCGGCCGGCTTGACCCCGATCATGCGGCCGGTGGCGACGCGGAAGTCGCGGACGGCTTCGAGCATGACGAGCGTGACCGGCATCGTGGCTGCCGGCTGGACCTTGCCGGTGCTGGTCTTGATGAAGTCGGCGCCGGCGATCATGGCCAGCCAGGATGCCCGGCGGACGTTGTCGTAGGTCGCGAGCTCGCCGGTCTCGAGGATCACCTTCAGATGGGCGTCCTTGGTCGCCGCCTTGACCGCCACGATCTCGTCGTAGACCTGGCTGTAGTCGCCGGCCAGGAAGGCACCGCGGTCGATGACCATGTCGACCTCGTCGGCTCCGGCCGCGACCGCGTTGGCGGTGTCGGCGACCTTGATGTCGAGGCTGGTACGCCCGGACGGGAAGCCGGTCGCGACGCTCGCCACCTTGACGCCGCCGGCGCCGACCTGCTGCTTGGCGGTGGCGACGAGATCCGGATAGACGCACACGGCGGCGACGGCCGGGCAGGTCGGATCGGCCGGGTCGGGCCGCATCGCCTTGGCCGACAACGCCCGTACCTTGCCCGGGGTGTCCTGGCCCTCGAGCGTCGTGAGGTCGACCATGCGGATCGCGAGATCCAGCGCGTACTCCTTCGCCGTGGTCTTGATGGACCGGGTGGCGAGGGTCGCCGCTCGCGCCTCCGCGCCGACCTGGTCGACGCCCGGGAGGCCGGCCAGGAAGCGTCGCAAGGACGTCGCCGTCGCGGTGACGTCCTCGAGGCTCGGCGCGGTGGTGGTCACCTTCGCAGTCTAGGCCGCGTCGGTCCGGCTCGCCTGCGCCGACGTCGCCGGTTCGCTCCGGGCGTGGTCGGTGGCCGACCGATATGGCGACGTTACCTCCGGCGGACACAATGGCAGCCGTGACCGAGAATCCGCCGGGCGGCGACGACCGCCCCCTCGAACGGTTCCCCAGCTCGTCGAGAGTGGTCGGGATCGTGACGCTGGTCGCCCTTGTCGTTGTCGTCGTCTTGGTTCTCCTCGATGGTGTCGACCTGACCCACTGGGCGGTCGTGGCGGCGCTGGTCCTCTTCGGCCTCGGCGTCTGGCTCACGATGGTGCGACCGACGGTCCATGTCCACGAGGATCACGTCCTCGTACGC
>JALDXR010000370.1:0-4361 GCA_032154865.1 Nocardioidaceae bacterium | reverse complement strand
GCGACGACCGCCCGATCGACGGGCTCGGTCCGCGGCGCGAGGGTACGCACGGTCCACCGTCCCGGCGCCGCGAAGAACCGGAACTCCCCGGCGTCCGACGTCGGCATCTCGGCGGTGAACTCGCCGTCCTTGTCGTGCAGCCGGACGTAGGCACCGCCGACCGGCTCTCCGTCGCGCATGACCTGACCCTGGATGATCGCCTCCTTGTCGACGTCGACGTCATCCAGGCTCACGCCACCGACGACCGCGCCGCAGCCCATCAGGCGGCCGATCCGGGTTCGTCGCCCACCACGACCGGCACGCCGACCAGCGAGCCGTACTCGGTCCAGGACCCGTCGTAGTTCTTGACGTTCGGCTGCTCGAGGATCTCGTGCAGGACGAACCAGGTGTGGGCGCTGCGCTCGCCGATGCGGCAGTAGGCGATGGTGTCCTTGCCGAAGTCGACGCCGGCCTCGGAGTAGAGCTGCTTGAGCTCGTCGTCGGAGCGGAAGGTGCCGTCGTCGTTGGCCGCCTTGCTCCATGGGATGTTGCTGGCCGTCGGGATGTGACCGGCGCGCTGGGCCTGCTCCTGCGGGAGGTGCGCCGGCGCCAGCAGGCGACCGGCGTACTCGTCGGGGCTGCGCACGTCGACGAGGTTCTGGGCGCCGATCGACGCGACGACCTCATCGCGATAGGCCCGGATCGCCGGGTCCTGGTCGCCAGCCGTGTAGGACGTCTGCGGCCGGCTCGGCTGGTCCTCGGTCAGCTCGCGGCTGTCGAGCTCCCACTTCTTGCGGCCACCGTCGAGCAGCCGGACGTCGCCGTGGCCGTAGAGCTTGAAGTACCAGTACGCATAGGCGGCGAACCAGTTGTTGTTGCCGCCGTAGAGCACGACCGTGTCGTCGTTGGCGACGCCGCGCTCCGAAAGCAGTGCCTCGAACTGTTGCTTGTTGACGAAGTCCCGGCGTACCGGGTCTTGCAGGTCTTGTTTCCAATCGATCTTGATCGCGCCCTTGATATGCCCCTTGTCATAGGCGGTCGTGTCTTCGTCGACCTCGACCAGGACGACCTTGTCGTCGTCCAGATGTTCCTCGACCCAGGCGGCGGTGACGAGGGCGGCATCGCGGCTCATACAGAGACCTCCGTGTTGTGCGTTGTCAGGTGGGTGAAGCGACGGATGAGCAGATAGATCTCGCAGCCGAGGCAGAAGCCGGTCGCTGCGTTGAGCAGAGCCGCCGCCAGGGCCAGACCGGCGGCAACCAGACCCACGATCGGTGCGCCGAGCGCCAGCCCGACGATCCCGACGAGGGTGAACGCGAGGCCAACCGCCTGCGCGAACTGTGGTGGTCGAGCGGGCTCCCACTCCTTCGGTGGGCTGAGCCGGGGTCGGATCGCGACGGCATAGATCACGGAGTACGGCGCCAGACGCGCTCCTGCGATCGCGCCGAGCGCGAACACGGCTGCCTGCAGGCTGAGCAACCAGACGCTCTGGGTCACCAGTGCGATCCCGAGGACGACACTGGTGAGTCCCGCGCTGAACCGCACACCGCGTGGGTCAACCGCATCGGTGAGTGCGGGGGTTAAGGACATGACTCGGTCTCCCAATCTCGATGGCTGGCGTGTCAGGCAGATGCCTGTCAGCGGCGGGCCGTCGGACGGCGACCTCGGCGAGGATCTCAGCGGGTACGCCGTCCGATCAGGGCATCGGACACAGCGCGGACCGCACGCGGCAGTGATCCACCGCCCGGCGCTTGGTCAGCGAAACCGAGTGCATGGTCTCGAGGCTACGCCGGGGCATGGGCCGAGCCGGCCCCCGTCCACATCGTGGTATGCCGTCTCATGATGCGACGGCGTCGAGGGTCGCGAGGACATCGGCCTTCCGCAGCGGACCGGAGGCCCGGGTCAGGATCCGGCCGTCCGGGTCGAGGACGAGCACGGTCGGCGTGCGCCGTACGTCCACGCGACGGACCAGATCGAGATGCGACTCGGCGTCGATCTCGACGTGGGCGACGCCCTCCACAGCCTCGCTGACCTGCGTCAACGTCTGCCGGGTCGCTCGGCACGGAGCACAGAAGGCACTCGAGAAGTGCACCAAGGTGGCCCGCTGGCCGAGGGCTTCGACTCCGAGCTCGCCGGGACCTAGCCGCGACCCGGGATCGATCGCGGGCGGCCGCTTGTCGTCGACGCCGCGGATCCGTACGGTGCGGGCCGGCCGGAACCGACCGTTGCGCCAGCGGAGCAGCAGACCAGCCCCGACGGCCAGCGCAATCGCCCCGAGGAGCACCCATACGCCCACACTCACATCGGGCACAAGACCGTACCCTCGCACCGCTATTCCCGCCTCCTTCGAGTTCCGAGCGCTATGTGAACAGCTGCGCGGTCCAGAAGGCGGCCGGGCCGACGAACGCCAGGGGGAGTACGGCGTCGACCGCGAGCCGGCGCCCCGGATCGGGTACGAGGGTCGCGGCGATGGCCCGGCCGCACGCCGCCAGCAAAGCCCCAGCTGCGCCGAGTGCCGCCGCCACGCCGACATCGAGTGGCCCGTCGACCAGGACCTGCGCCGCGGCGGCTGCTCCGGCGCCGGCCAGTACGGCCAGCGGCGCGACCAGATAACGGGGTCCCGGCAACCACCAGACGAGCACCGTCACGGCCACCGCGCCGGCCGCGATGAGCACGACCTGATCACCCTCGTCGGTCTTGGCGGCGGCGACCCAGGCGGCCAGCAGGGTGCCGAGAACGCCCAGCGAGACGGTTGCCGCGATCGACGCCGTCAAGGCCGTCCGCCGGCCCCGCCGCAGCATCTCGCGCAGCATCGACCCGAGTACGACGAGCGCCGCCGCCGGTCCGACACCCATCAAGGTGCCACCGTCCATGCGGGCGGACTCGCCGGCCTCGGATCCGTCGAAGCCGGAGAGCAGGTCCGGCCAGGCGGTGATCACGGTCGCGGCGACTCCGCCGGCGACGACGACGAGCCAGGCCGTGCGCGGCGCCGGGACAATCGGTCCTTGGAACACCGAGCTCGCCCACACCAACTGCGCGACGACGACGGCTGCCGCCACGGCGAGCGGATCGACATAGGCAGTCAGCGCCAAAACGCCACACAAGCCCACCGACACGACAGCGACCACGCCCCGCATCGTGCCAGGTCCGCTCTGAAGCCGCGACGGGCTAAGCGTCACCCGCCCGCGAACGGCGGCAGCAACTCCACGGTCTCCCCCGCGTCGATCCGTACTGTGGCCGGATCCCGCGACCCGACCGGCCGCTCACCGATCAGCACCGAACAGACGTCGACGACCTGGGCGAACCGGGTCTCATCGGCATGGAGCAGGCGCACCGCATCGAGCACGTCGGCGAGCGTCTCACCCGACACTTCGTCGACCTCTCGGCCGGCGGCGGCCCTCGCCGCGGCCCAGTAACGCACCCGTACCCGGTCCATGTCAGCTATCCTCTCTTATGCGATGAGGCCCGGGCACTGTGCCCTGGGCCTCTTGTGCGTTCGGGACCCGAGCCGTCCCGCGGCGCGGCTGGCCGACCCAGGAGGGAGCGGGCGATGTCCTCACTGCTGCTGCTCACCGGCTCCCTGGAGTCGTCGGTCCAGATCCTCCCCGGCCTAGCGCTCCTCCCCCATCACGTACGAGTGCTACCCGCCGAGGCGACCGCGTTGATCGACGCACCGGACTGCGACGCCGTCCTGGTCGACGGCCGGCAGGACTTGGCCCAGGTGCGAGCGCTGACCCGGCTGATTCGCACCACCGGCACCGACGTCCCCGTGATCATCATCCTCACCGAGGGCGGGCTCGCGGTCGTCACCGCCGACTGGGGAGTCGACGACGTGGTGCTCAGCTCGGTGAGCCCGGCCGAGTTCGAGGCCCGGCTCCGACTGGCGATCGGCCGGCTCCAGGCCAGCACCGAGGACGATCCGGACGCCCATGTGATCCGCTCCGGCGGCGTGACGGTCGACGAGGCGACCTACACCGCGAAGCTCAACGGCCGACCGCTCGACCTGACGTACAAGGAGTTCGAGCTCCTCAAGCACCTCGCGCAGCATCCCGGCCGGGTCTTCACCCGACAGCAGCTGCTGCAGGAGGTCTGGGGGTACGACTACTTCGGCGGCACCCGGACGGTCGACGTCCACGTACGCCGGCTCCGGGCCAAGCTCGGCTCCGAACACGAGACGCTGATCGGCACCGTACGCAACGTCGGCTACCGCTTCGTCGCCCCACCGTCCGATGCGGCCAAGGAATCAGCACCCCAGACCACCTAGGACGATCCGTCAATCGGGCTCCGACGATCCGCCGACATGCGACGGATCGTCCCGGTGGCTAGGGCGAACTCTCCTTACGGCACGTCGATGCGGTCGGTCGGGGCCGGCGGGTTCGGGT
>JALDXR010000369.1:0-4364 GCA_032154865.1 Nocardioidaceae bacterium | reverse complement strand
CCGCGTCAGGTATTCGGGCACGGCTGGCTGCAGGTCGGTGGCCAGAAGATGAGCAAGGCGAAGGCGACCGCGATCCATCCCAGCGAGATCGTCGACACGTTCGGTTCGGACGCCTACCGCTACTACTTCCTCAAGGCGATCGCGTTCGGCTCCGACGGCTCGTTCTCGTGGGAGCACATGAGCGCGGTCTACGCGTCGGAGCTGGCCAACGGCCTCGGCAACCTGGCGTCTCGTGTCACGTCGATGGTCGGACGCTACTTCGACGGTGTACTGCCCGAGCCGGGGGAGTCGACCGCTGCGGAGACGGCGCTGGCCGAGGCGCTCGCCACCGCCGCCGCGACCGCCGACGCGGCGATGGACCGGCTGGCTCTGCACGAGGCGATCGGCGCGATCGAGGGCTTCGTCGCCAAGGTCAACGGCTACCTCACCGAGCAGGCACCGTGGACGGTGGCCAAGGACGACAGCGCCGAGGGCCGGGACCGACTGTCGACGATTCTCTACACCGCCGCCGAGTCCCTCCGCGCGATCGCGGTGCTGCACGCGCCGACGATGCCGAAGTCCGCCACGGCCCTGTGGGACTCGCTCGGGGCGGCCGATGCCATCGGGCCGCTCGACGGGCAGGACATCCGCGACGCCGGCCGATGGGGTCAGCTTCCGGCCGGTGTCCGGCTGACCAAGGGTGCGCCGCTGTTCCCGCGGCTCGCCGACGACGCCTGACGCGCCGGCTCAGCCCCCGCCGATCCGGCGCAGCGCCTCGTCACACCACCCGACGAGGTGCGTGAACGTCAGGCCGCGCCGACGGTAGAGGTCGGCGGCATCGGCGGGCTGGTGGTAGGCGCGATGCCGGTCGGCCGATGCCTGCTCGAGCATGAGCGGCAGCAGCCAGGAGTACTTCACGCACGACGCGACAACGCCGAGGCGTACCTCCTGCTCCCGGCCGTCCCAGCCCGCCTCGCGGAGCCCGGTGAGGTAGGCGGTGAAGCACGCGGCGTCCAGCTCACCGATGTTTTCCGCGGGCCAGAAGAGGTCGAACGTGGCGTCCGGTACGTGATTGCCGAGGTCCTCGCCGACGGCCCCGTCCCCGGCGAACGCCCAGTCGACCAGGACCACCTCGCCGGAGCGACGTCGGATCTCGTTGCTCACCCAGACGTCGAGATGGCATCGGGTGCGCGGCAGGCGTTCCATGATCGCGAGCAGGTCGTCGCGGTGCGCCAACAGCCGGAGCCAGCCGTCGCGCAGGTCGGCCGGCCAGGCCTCCCGGATCAGCGGCTGGGCCCATGCCTCGTCATCGTCGACGAGACGCGTCGAGGGGCGGGTCATCACCGTGGAGTAGTCCCGGAGGAAGCGACGCGACTCCCAGGCGGCGCCGAGCGCACCGGACGCCTGCCATCGGCCCAGACCGGTGGCCAGGGCGACGTGGTCGTCCAGCGTGAAATCCGGGCCGGGCGTGCCAGCCACGTCTTCCAACCACAAGGTGGCGCCCTCGTCGTGCTCGACGACCTCGCTACCGGGCAGGTCGAGTCCGGTCCCGGACAGGCTGCGGCGTAGCTCCTCGTCCTGGTACGCCGCTGCCTCCCGCCGCCAGTAGTTCCAGTGCCGTGGATCGGCCGAGGCGGTCCAGCGATCGGTGTCGTCCGCATCCGGCTTCGGCGCCCGCAGCTCCTTGCGGATCAGGGTGCGGCCGGTGGCGTCGGTGACCCGCTCGATGGCGGCCGTGACCTGGTTGAGCGGGTTGTGCCGCAGCGGCGTACGCTCCGCGATTTCGAAGTCCATCAGCGGTTCTTCGTACCTCCGTCGGGCTGCCGAGCCGGGTGCTTTGGCGTACGGTCCCTCGCGCCTCGCAGGCACCATAGTCGTGGCTCTGACCGAGACGGTCCAGGGAAGTCGGAGGTACGTCCCGGCCCGCTCTGTCGCCGGTCGCCGGCCGAACTAGGATTCAGCCATCGTGTCCTGGTCTGCGACGGTGCCCTCGTGAGCATCGACGAACGTCCGCCGGCTCCGGAGCCGCTGCCGCATCCGGTGGTCGACAACCACTGTCATCTCGACATGGCCCGCGACGATGCCGAGCCGATCCCCCTGGAGCAGACGCTGAAGGAGTCAGCCGAGGTGGGCGTGCCGCGGGTCGTCCACATCGGCTGCGACCTGCCCGGCGCCCGGTGGGCCGTCGATGCCGCGACCCAGCACGAGGCCTTGGTCGCGGGCGTCGCGTTGCATCCCAACGAGGCGCCTCGGCTGGCCGCCGCCGGCCGGCTCGACGCCGCAATCGACGAGATCGAGACGCTGGTCGAGTCGAGCGATCGGGTACGTGCGGTGGGCGAGACCGGCTTGGACTACTTCCGTACCGGCGCCGACGGCCGGGCCGCCCAGCATGCGTCGTTCCGGGCCCACATCGCGATGGCTAAACGGCACGACCGGACTCTCGTGATCCACGATCGGGACTCTCATGACGACGTCCTGCGGCTGCTCGACGAGGAGGGTCTGCCGGAGCGGACCGTGATGCACTGCTTCTCCGGCGACGCCGACTTCGCCCGCGCGTGCGTCGAGCGGGGCTGCTGGCTCTCGTTCGCCGGGACGGTGACGTTCAAGAACGCGGGGCCGTTGCGCGAGGCGCTGGTGGTCGCGCCGTTGGACCGGATCCTGGTCGAGACCGACGCCCCGTTCCTGACTCCGATGCCCTATCGCGGACAGGCCAACGCGCCGTACCTGATTCCGGTGACGGTGCGCGTGATGGCTGAGGTGCGCGGGGTCGAACTCGGCGAGCTGTGCCAGGCGATCGACGGCAACACCGAATCGGCTTTTGGCGGGTCCTGGTAGTGCCGAAAGGCCCGAATCGTGCGGGAGAGGTCCCGAGTATGGCCCACATCACGTGAACACGCTGCTCCGAGGCGTGACCTCAGGAGGCTCATCTATCACATAGCCTCCCGAATCGGGCAGCGCGTCTCTCGTCGATGTTTTGCGCCCTGTGACCACGCCGTTATCGTCGGGGCTTTGTTGGCCGGGATCTGGCGGGTCTCGGGAAGCACGACTTTGGAGCACTGTGCGGAAGCGCATCGCCCTCATCGGCGTGAACCTTGCCATCGTCCTTGCTGTCGTCGGCGGAACCATCGCGTACGCCTCGGCGAGCAAGACGGTGACGTTGTCCATCGACGGTCAGTCGGAGGAGGTGAAGACCTTCGCTGACGATGTCGAGGGCCTCCTCGAGGAGGAGGACATCGACCTCGGGGACCACGACGTCGTCGCACCTGACCTCGACGCGTCGCTCGACGAGGGCACCGCGATCGCGGTCCGGTATGGCCGGGAGCTCACGGTCACGACGGACGGCGTCACGAAGACCTACTGGGTGACGGCCACCAACGTCGACGACGCCCTCGGCCAACTCGGCCTCCGCGTGGTCGACTCGGCTGAGCTGTCGGCGAGCCGGAGCGCCGAGATCGGACGCGAGGGACTCGAGCTGGTGATCTCGACCCCGAAGCGGGTCACCCTGGTCGTCGGCGACGACAAGCAGGTCATCACGACGACGGCCGCCACGGTGGGCGAGGTGCTCGCCGAGGCCGACGTCAAGCTCAGCAAGCTCGACGAGCTCGCCGCCGGCGTCCGCAAGCAGCAGACCAATGACGCCGGCACACCTGGCTCGGTGAGCCGGACGGCCACGAGTGACGTCACCACAGAGATCCCCACGAAGACGGTCCAGCCGGACGAAGAGGTCGTCGAAGGCATGCGGATCGAGGTCACTCGGGTCGGCATCCGCATCCAGACCGCCAAGGTCTCCGTGCCGTTCGACACGATCGTCCGCAACAGCAACGACCTGTACGAAGGCAAGGTCCGCGTCAAGCGCGAGGGAGACAAGGGCCTCAAGCGCGTGACGTACCGAGTCCGGACCGTCAACGGCGAGGTCACCAACCGTACGGTCGTGAAGTCCGCCTGGCTGAACCGCCCGCACCCGCAGATCGAGATCCACGGGACCAAGCCGCGGCCAGAGCCGGAGCCGGCACCCGCCCCGCCCATCGGAGACACCTCCACGTGGGACGCGCTGGCCGAGTGTGAGTCCGGCGGCGACTGGTCGATCAACACCGGCAACGGCTACTACGGCGGTCTGCAGTTCAACTACGAGACGTGGCATGCCTACGGCGGCGGCGCCTACGCGGAATACCCGAACGACGCCTCGCGGGAGCAGCAGATCGCGATCGCCGAGAAGGTACGCGACGCCAACGGCGGCTACGGCGCGTGGCCGGCCTGTGCCGCGGAGCTGGGACTGCCCACGTAGGGCGTGTTGGCAAACCCCGCTGGCCTGCTGCGCGGTCCTCGGATCGGCGGCTCGCGGCGTTGTCGTCGCTCGACGCACTATCCAGTGCGCCTTCGCTCCT
>JALDXR010000368.1:0-4373 GCA_032154865.1 Nocardioidaceae bacterium | reverse complement strand
TCGACCACCGTCGCCGTCACCGTCTCGACCGACGACGGACGATCCTTGTGGGATCCGCTGCCGGTCACGCTGCCGACCTACGTCTCGAAGGCCAAGGCGACTCGGACCGTCCGCACCATCGATCTCGGTCAACCGGACGCCTGGACATCCGGTCACGTCGAGGGCGAGCAGACCGAGCTGCCGTCCGACGCGACCGCAGCCGGCTCCGATTCCGACACCGGTTCGGGCTCCGATTCCCCCGATGGGCGGCAGCGCGCCGTCGGTGATTGAGTCGGTCGGCGCCCTTGGTGGCGTGTCTGCGACGTACGCCGTGGTGGTCCCTGGTGAGTGCGGAGTATCGACGCGATTCGGTCGGCGACGGCGTGTTATCGTGTGGCGCCGTTGAGGGGCTGTGGCGCAGTCCGGTAGCGCACCTCGTTCGCAACGAGGGGGTCAGGGGTTCGAATCCCCTCAGCTCCACCCACCACCCAACACCGCAGATCACCGGCACCTGAGCCACACGGCCCGCGCAGGGTGCGACGGGAGGGCGATGACCAGCGCCGTGCAACAACGACGCGTCGGCGGCGGGCTACACCCTCGCCGGTTGGGCTCTCGCCGCCATCCTCATCGGCGGACTCACTGGAGTCTTCAAACGGCAGTAGGTCCGACCAAGCTTCCGGGTCAGGGCAGCACGCGATAGACCAGGTGCGTGACCGCGCTGGTTGCCCGCGACTCCACCTGCTCGAGATTCAGCGGGGGAACGCCATCGAAGAGGCGCGTGCCGGAGCCGAGTGTGAACGGCACGATGTGCAGCCGTAGCTCGTTGATCAGTCCGGCGGCGAGGTACTGGTTGACAGTGGTCGCGCCGCCCTGGATCGACACATCGCCGTTCCCGGCCGCCTCGCGCGCCTGTTTCAACGCGGATTCGATGCCGTCGGTGACGAAGTGGAACGTGGTGCCGCCCTCCATGGGCTGCGGGTCGCGCGGGTGATGGGTGAGCACGAAGACCTCGCTGTGGTACGGCGGGTTGTCGCCCCACCAGCCGTTCCACTCGCGATCCCACTCGCCACGCACGGGGCCGAACATGTTGCGCCCCAGGATGTAGGACTTGGCGGACGTCATCCGATCGACCTCGGTCTGGCTCTCCTCGGCATTGGCGAACGCCCAGGCGTGCAGCCGGTCGCCCCAACCGTCTCCGCCGTCGTCGCCGAACGGGCGCTCCTCGGACTGGTTGTGACCGGCCGAGTAACCGTCGAGCGTGATCGTGAGGTCGCAGGTCACCTTGCTCATTGGCGCTCCCCTCTCGGATGCGTTGCCTGTCTGGAGTCACAGCATGGTCCAGAGCAGTCATGACGTCTAATGCCAATTTTGTACGACTCTCATTGATAGCGTTGATCTGTGCTCAACCTGATCCAGCTCAAGGTTCTGGCCGCGGTCGCGCGACAAGGGTCGGTTACCGAAGCGGCGAAGGAGCTGCACTACTCGCAACCGTCGGTCAGTCACCATCTGTCGCGCCTGGAAGCGGCGACCGGTGTCAGGCTCCTTCAGCGGGTCGGCCGTGGGATCCGGCTGACCCCGGAAGGGCAGCTGTTGGCCAATCGGGCCACCGAGATCGTCGGACGAGTCGACGCCGCGGCGAACGAGCTCGCGGCCCAGGTCGGTTTGCAGGCGGGGCGGGTTCGCCTCGCCGCCAACTCCTCGGCGCTGAGCACGATCGTGCCGAAGGCGGCCGATACGTTGGCCCAGGCGCACCCAGGACTCGAGCTGAGCCTGCTCGACCTTCACCCGGTGGAAGCGCTACAGGCGTTGCGACACGGCGAGATCGACGTCGCACTCATCTTCCGGTACGCCGACGCCCCGGTCGAGGACGAAGGGTTCCGACTGGTCCACATCGTCGACGACCCGATCTACCTGGTCAGCCAGACACCCGACGACAGCATCGCGAACCATCGCCACTCCGCGTGGATCGGCGGTTGCGAACGATGCCAGAACGAGCTGACCACCGTGTGCCGGCGCGCAGGCTTCGTCCCACGCATCGCCTCGGTCAGCGACGACATGGTCGTCGTCCAGTCCCTCGTCGCCGCCGGCGCCGGCGTCACGACCCTGCCCGGTCTCGCGCTTCAAGCCCACCGCCGACCCGACGTCCACACCACCGAACTCACCGACTTCCCCCGCGAGCTTTACGCCGCCACCTACGGCGAACCGCCTGACCCACCCGCCACCACCGCCCTCATCCAAGCCCTCCACGACTCAGCGAGGTAGGCGAAGGCAGACTCGCCGACCGAAGGCGCAAGGGACTAGGTGTCTCAACCGTCGTCGTCGCCGTCCCAGAAGGGGGTGTGCATGACGTCCCCATCGGCGGACATCATCGGCACCGGGCCGATCATGCAGATGTTCACCGCAGAAGCGATGTCGGCCGGTGAGCCCGGCCAATCGCCCCCGAAGCGATCGACGTGATCACGAGGTCGTAGTCGCGGCGAACCTCGGGGTAGTGGTACTTGCTGCCGAGGTCGTACTCCATCTGGCGCAAGACTAGACGCGTCGACGCATCACCCAGCGCCACTTGGCGATCCGCCGGTCGCGCTCGAACCCGAACTCCTCGAACAGGTTCTCCGGGCCGGTGTGGAGGTAGGCGCCGCGCTGGGGCTCGCGATCCTCGACCTGTTCGGGGTAGGCCTCGACAAGCCCGCCGCCGGCCTCCTTGATCGCAGCCAGAGCCCCGGTCAAGCCGGCCCTCGCGACCCCTTCGCGGCGGTTGGCCTTGCCCGTGAAAAGGCAGCCGATCCGCCAATCGGGGAGTTCGGTGAGCTCCTTGTGGTAGGCCTTCAGGTTCTTGACGTTCGGGATCTCTGCGGGCTGGCCGTACTGGCACCAGCCCACACACTCGTCGCCGTCGAAGACGAGGACTTGGTGGACTGTTCCCTTGCGCACGTGGTCGTGCTTGGCCTCGCGGTTCTCAGCGGCTGTGCTGCCCTTGCCCACCCCCTCGGGATGAAAGCCCATGCACCAGCAACCACCCCAGATGCCGTTGTTCGCCTCCACGAGCTTGGCGAAGTCGGTCCAGGTGTCATCGCTGAGGGGACGAGTCGTGTAGACGGGCTCCTTCGTCGGTTCGGGCATACCGGCATCCTGGCACTCCCCACCGACAGGTTGCCGGTGGCTAGGGCGAGCGCCGGTCAGGAGGTCCGGGATAGCAGCCACGAGGGGCCAAGGGAAGAGCCGCCGGCCGCTGTGACCCGCTCCCGCAACACCCGGTCGGCGGTGACGCCCACGACATGCTCCCCGTCCGCACGCCGGATGCGGACCTGCCCGCCGATCGTGTCGTCCCCGCTGCCCGGAGCGTGCACCGTGTGGATCGCGCCGTCCTCACCCTCCGGTTTGCCACCCTTGGCGGCTCCCTCGAGGACCAGGACGACGATGTCGTATCCCAGGTCAGCCGCGGCGATCTCCTGGTGGAGCCGCTTCGCCGCGCCCGCGCGGTCCCGCTACCAGCCGGTCGGCCGGCTGCCGACCACATTCGCGCCGTCGACGATGAGTACGCGCACGCCGCGCCCCTAGATCGGGTCTGCCGTTGAGACGTGGTCGCGCAGGGTGGCGAGCATGTCGTCCCAGTACGCGAAGATGGTTTCGCCGTGGTCCTTGTGGGGCCGGATCGTCAGCGTTGCGTCCGGGATGCGGTTGGCGAGCCATCGACCGTGCGACGGCGGCACGCTGCGGTCCGACTGCCCGTACCAGAGCCAGACCGGAACGCGAAGAGATGCGGGGTCGATGTCCCAGTCGCCGCCCCATGCGACGTTGTCGCGGGCGAATCCGTCGAAGCTCTGCAGGGCGTCGCGAAGATCTGCCGCCCAGCGCCGCTTCGCCTGAGCGTCCAGCCATCCGGCGTCGGTGTCGGCGTCGTCTTGAAGGAACTCCTCGACCATGGGCTGGTCGGCCAGCGTGAGCATTCGGCTGAACGCGACGGTGCCCCGGGCCCGGAACCCCTGCAACGCTCCGTTCACATCGCCGGCGTCTGCCAGGGCCAGCAGCGGGCGGTCCGGATCCTCGCTGACGGGCGGATCGATCAGCCGCCAGGGTCCGATCCCGGCGGCGACCCCGACGGCTCGAACCTTGCCTGGGTCGGCAAGGCCGGTGGCGAGGGCGTACGGGCCGCCGCCGGACGCCCCGAGTACGGCGAACTCGTCGATGCCCAGCGCCTCGGCGACGCGCACCGTATCGAGGCCCACCGAGGCGAGGCTGGGTGGCGTATCGGTCGAACGTCCGTAGCCCGGACGATTGAACGAGATCAGCCGCACCCGCTGGTGCTGCGCGGACTCGTCGCCGAGGACTGCCTGCAGCCGCCCGCACGGTGTGCCGGGATGGAACACGACCGGCACCCCGTCGGGATCGCCGCC
>JALDXR010000367.1:0-4373 GCA_032154865.1 Nocardioidaceae bacterium | reverse complement strand
TGATCACCGGCGACCGGGTCGATCTCACCACGTACACCGACGGCACCGCTGCCGTCACGGTCGATCCGGCGCCTCGCGCGCACGGCGCCCTTCCCGGATTCCACAAGCAGGAGATCGACGGCCACGTCTACGTGATCCCGTCGGATGCCAGTCGACTGGTGCCCGACCGACTGGACCTGGCGCTGTTCGACGTCACGAGACTCGCCCGGCAGAACTTCGACGACCGGGCCACCGACTCGATCCCAGTCATCGTCGACTACAAGGCGTCGGCTGACCGGCGTACGCCACTCCCGACCTTCACTCGCACCGAACGGCTGACGGCGATCGGAGCCGTCGCGGGAGACATCGACAAGTCCGAAGCCGACGATCGTGGCCTGGCGATCATGGCTGGCAACGCGATGGCGAGTGTCGACAAGATCTGGCTCGACCAGCTCGCCGTCGCCAGCGACGAGGACAGTGCGCCGCAGATCGGCGCGCCGGCGGCCTGGGATGCCGGGTACACCGGCGCCGGCGTCACGGTCGCGGTGCTCGACTCCGGCATCGACACGACCCACACCGACCTCCAGGACAAGGTGGTCGCGGAGGCCAACTTCAGTTCGGCGCCGACCGCGACCGACCACTTCGGCCACGGCACCCATGTCGCCTCGATCCTCGCGGGCACCGGCGCGGCGTCCAACGGACTGCGCCAGGGCATCGCCTTCGACGCCGACCTGCTGAACGGCAAGGTCCTCGACGACAACGGCAGCGGCGAGCTGTCGCAAGTCATCGCCGGCATGACCTGGGCCGCCGCCGAGCAGGACGCCGACATCATCAACATGAGCCTCGGTGTGCGCGGCCTCTACACCGATGGCACCGACCCGGTGAGCCAGGCCGTCGACCAACTCACCGCCGACACCGGTGCGCTGTTCGTCATCGCGGCCGGCAACGACGGACCCGGCGACAGCACCGTCACCACACCGGGAGCGGCCTCGTCAGCGCTCACCGTCGGCGCGGTCGACAAGAGCGACGTGATGGCCGGCTTCTCCGGACGCGGTCCGCGAGCCGGCGACTTCGCGCTCAAGCCGGACATCACCGCGCCGGGCGTCGGCATCATCGCGGCCCGGGCGGCCGGCACCAGTTTGGGAGTCCCACTCAACGACGACTACACCGCGCTGGACGGTACGTCGATGGCGACGCCGCATGTCGCGGGCGCGGCCGCCGTACTGCTGCAGCAGCGCCCGAACCTCACCGGTCAGCACCTCAAGGCGCTTCTGACGTCCACCGCCGTTCCGCAGGACACCAGCGTGTACGACCAGGGCGGCGGCCGACTCGACCTGTCCCGCGCGATCGCGCCGAGCGTGCTGCCCGACGGGACCTCGCTGAGCATGGGCTACTTCCCGTACCCGCAGACCGATGCGGCGTCGGTGACGAAGACCCTGACGTACACCAACCTCGGCGACCAGGACGTCACGCTCAGCCTCGATGCCGACGTGGCCGACGAGGACGGCAACGCACCTGCGGACGGCATGCTCGCCATCGACACCGACACCCTCACCGTCCCGGCCGGCGGAACCGCCGACGTGACGGTGACGGTCGATCCGAAGCTCGGCGAGTTCGGCCTTTACGGCGGCTACCTCACCGCGACCGACGGCACCGGCAAGGTCACGCGTACGACGCTCGGCTTCTACAAGGAGTCCGAGCGCTACAACCTGACCGTCACGGGTATCGCGCGCGACGGTCGAGCGGCCGGCGGGATCAGCAGCGTGGACGTGATCAACGTCGACGACCAGTCGAAGTTCAGCGTCGTCAGTGCGCCCTTCACCAATGGCCAGGCGACGTTCCGGGTGCCGCCCGGCAACTACGCGGTCATGGGCTATCTGTTCACCTACGACGAGCCACACGTGTTCGCACTCGAGGGGGCGGCGGTCAGCCAGCCCGAGGTCGAAGTGTCGGGCGACGCGGAGGTGACCCTCGACGCCCGGGACGCGGTCCGACTCCGGGTCGACACCGAGCAGCCGACCGAGCCGACGACCACGACGCTGTCGTACTTCCGTCAGGACGCACTCGGCGCCGGGCAGTCGCACTCGTTCACGCTCACACCGCCGATCTCGACTACGTACGCGACACCGACCGAGGACGTCGACATCGGCCAGTTCGAGTTCTACAGCCAGTGGGAGCTGGTCGCGCCGGACATCGTTCTGACACCCGAGGGCGGGGAGCCGCTCAATGCGGAGTACGTGTTCGGCTCGGCCCGGCTCGACGGGGCGATCGACACCGACCTGGTGTACGCCGGGATCGGCCGACCCGAGGACTTCGCCTCGGTAGACGTGGAGGGCAAGATCGCGGTGATCCAACGCGGCACGCTGACCTTCCTCGACAAGATGCACAACGCCGAGGCCGCCGGAGCCGCCGCGGCGATCATCTACAACCACAGCCCAGGACTGCTGCTCATCGGCGGCGATCCGAATACGATCCCGACGCTGGCCATGTCACAGGCCGACGGCGAGGCCCTGGTCGCGTCGATGAACGACGGGACGCGGCCGGTGCATGTCGAGGCGGTGGCGAGGAGTCCCTATCTCTACGACCAGGTGTTCCCCGAGCCCGGTCATGTGCCGGACGACCTGACGTACCAGGTCACCGACGACAACAGCGTCACGATCGTCAACCGCTACCACAGCCACGTGCCCGACCACGGCATCGGCGAGCTGCGGCACAAGTGGCGGCCCTGGGAGTCGTTCTCGTTCGGATTCCTGCGTCGCATGACGGCGCCCTTCGTCCGGACCGAGTACGTCACGGCGGGCGACACCAGGTGGACGCAGAACCTCTACGGCAACTCCACCGACGCGGCGCCGTTCGACTTCCCGTTACAGGACGACATCCGGACGTTCGAGCCCGGTGCGACGCTGCACGACTCATGGCTCCAGCAGGTCGCCGTGCCGGAACTCTGGCCGGACGGTCCCTTCGCGGCGCGTCGCACTGACCAGACGCTGACGGTGAACCTGCCCGAGTGGGGTGATCCTGAGGAGCACTACGGCTTCACGGCGGCTGGCGACACGTCGGCCTTCCGGCTCTTCGAGAACGGCACCCTGATCGGGCAGGGCGAGCACGGTCTCGGTGAGTTCAGCGTCGGTGCCGGGCCTGCGACCTACCGTCTCGAGCTCGACGTCGCTCGGTCGGCTCCCTGGTGGGCGATGTCGACGGCGACGTCGTCGGTCTGGACGGTTCACAGCGCCGGTCCGGATGGGGTTGAGGAAGCGATGCCGATGCTGCAGGCCGACTACCGGGTCGATGGGCTCGACCTGCTCAACCGGGTCAAGCGCAATCACGAGTTGATGATCGACATCGAGCATCAGGTCGGGGCCGCTGCGAGTCCGATCGCCGACGCGAAGCTGTGGGTCTCCGGCGACGACGGAGCGACCTGGCGGTCGGTACGGCTGGGCGCACGCGGCGACGGGGAGTACCAAGCCAAGATCGGCAAGCTCGGCAAGCAGGCGGAGTTCGTGTCGCTGCGGCTCGACGTACGCGATGCCGATGGCAACCGGCTCCAGCAGGAGGTGACTCGCGCGTACCGACTGCGCTGATTCGACGTGGGGCTAGTGGCCGCGTTCGATCCAGGCCGGGAGGTCAGGCGCCTCACTGCCGATCGTCGTCGTGTCGCCGTGTCCGGTGTAGACCACGGTCTGCGGCGGCAGCGTCAACAGGTGGTCCCGGATCGACTCGATGATCGTGTCGAAGTCCGAGTACGACCGACCGGTGGCACCCGGCCCACCGGCGAACAGGGTGTCGCCGGTGAACACGGCGTTCAGCTGCGGCGCGAACAGGCACACCGATCCGGGCGAGTGGCCCGGCGTGTGCAGGACCTGGAGCACGATGTCCTCGACCTCGAACCGGCCACCGGCAACGATGTCCTCGTCCGGCGGCGCGTCATGCTCGGCGTCCCAGAGCATCCGGTCCTCGGGATGCAGCCAGACCGGCGCACCGGTCGCCTCGCGGAGCTCGACCGCGGCGTTGATGTGGTCGTTGTGCCCATGCGTACACACGATGGCCCCCACCCGCCGGCCGGCGATGCCGTCGAGGATCGCGGCTGCGTCGTGAGCCGCGTCGATCACGACGACGTCGGTGTCGTCGCCGACCAGCCAGACGTTGTTGTCGACCGTCCACTCGCCGCCGTCGAGCCGGAACGCACCCGACGTGACGACGCGGTCGATGCGTACGCCGGCCGTCTCGCCCGTCGGCTCAGTCACCAGACCACCACCGAACGGAGCACCTCGCCCCGCTGCATCCGGTCGAAGGCCGGCTCGACCTGGTCGATCCCGATCGTCTCCGACACGAACGCATCAAGGTCCAGCCGGCCCTGACGGTAGAGGTCGACGAGCATCGGGAAGTCGCGACTC
>JALDXR010000366.1:0-4378 GCA_032154865.1 Nocardioidaceae bacterium | reverse complement strand
CTCCGCGACAGCCGGTTGCCGGGTCGCCAACAGCCACCAACCGCCGTCGTCGGCCGGGCCGAGCACCGCATCGTGACCGGCCAGCCGATCGTGAGCGGCGACGAGATCGGCGGGCGCGACCTGCGGCGTGTCCGAGCCGATCTGCACCACCGTCGTGCCGTCGTCCGCCATCGCGTCGGCGTGCGCCGCGGCGAGGCGCTCGCCGAGACCGTCGCCGCGCTGCTCGATCACCGTGCACTGGGCGAGCGCCGCGCCGAGTTCATCGGCCCGCGGTGCCGAGTCGAGGTCGCCGGTGAGCGCGGCCACGCCCGGCCATCCCGTCCCGGCCGCCGCTGCGAGCGTGTCGAGCAGGCTGTCCATGGCGAGGTCGGCGGCGGCCCTCGGTCCCACGCTCGCGGCGAGTCGGGTCTTGGCGAAGCCGGGCACCGGCGCCTTGGCCATGACGAGTACGGCCGGAGCGTCCGACTGCGGCGGCATCACGACGCGACCCGGCATCATGACGCGACCCGGGCGAAGTCTCGCGCCGCTCGCACCGTGCCCCGCAGCGATCCCGACACCTTCGACCGGGTGCCGGCCGCCCGCGGACCGTAGGCGATGTCGACCTCGCCGATCGACCAGCCGGCCCGTGCTGCCCGCAACATCAGCTCCACGGGATAGCCGAACCTCCGGTCTCGCACTCCGAGCGACAGCAGCTCGGTCCGTCGGCACACCCGCATCGGTGCCAGGTCGTGCAGGTCGAGGCCGCTGGCCCGACGCATTCGCCGCAGGACGAGTCGGGTGCCGAGTCGAGCGTGCCACGGCCACACTCCGCGGCCGGTCGGTCGACGCCGTCCCACGGCCATCGTGACCTCGCCACGTTGCACCAGCGCAGTCAACGGCAGCAGGTCGGCGAGGTCCATCGACCCATCGCCGTCCACGACCGCGACCAGATCGGCGCTCGCCGCCAGTACACCGGCGTGCACAGCCGCGCCGTATCCGATCCGGTCCTCGCGTACGACGGTCGCACCCAGTGTTCGGGCGATGTCGGCCGTGCCGTCGGAGGAACCGTTGTCGACGACGATCGCGGCGTACCCGTCAGGCAGTCCGGCGAGCACCGTCGGGAGCGCCGCCGCCTCGTCACGACAGGGCAGTACGACGTCGCAGCTGATCGCTCGTGGATCCACGTCAACGACCGTATTCAGCCACCACGCGACGCGACACGGATTCGCGATGACGGACCTGTGACGTCTCTGCCGAGCGCCGATCGAGCCGGCCGAACGACCCTACGCTGACGAGGGTGCTGGTCCGCCTGTCGATCACGCGTGCGCTGCCGAGCGTGCTGTGCACTGCCGTCGGCGCGAGTCTGGTCGCGATCGCGATCGCCTGGCCGCGTTGGACCGATCAGACCATGGGCGCGACCTGGACTCCGCTCATGGGGACCTGGGATCCGCGGATCGGCCCGGGTTCGGTCGTCGCGGTCATCGTCGCCGTTGCCGTGATCGCCGTGGGACCGACCCTCGGCCGCCGCCTGTCGTGGCCGGCTCTGCTGTTGTGGACCTGGAGTGCTGCCACCGCCTGGGCCGCCGCGCTGGCGTCGGTCGACGGCCGCGAAGGCATCGGAGACCTGTTCACCCGCCGGGGCTACTTCCGCTACGACGCCTCGCGGGCTTCGTGGCACGACGTGTTTCCCGGATTCATCGACCGCATCCCGCTCCACGCCGAGAACAACTGGGAGACCCACGTCTCGTCCCATCCGCCGGGCGCACTGCTGGCCTTCGTCGGCTTCGACCGAGCCGGACTCAGCGACGCGTTCTGGCTCGGACTGGCCGTGCTCGCCCTCGGCACCACCGCGGCAGTCGCCTGCTGTATCGCCCTGCGCGTGCTGGCCGGCGAGGAGTGGGCCCGTCGCGCGACGCCGTGGCTGATCCTGGCCCCGGCAGCGATCTGGATCGGGGTGTCGCCGGACGCGATGTTCGCCGCCGTGGCGGCCTGGGCGCTGACCCTCCTGGCCCTGGCCGCGTCAGCGCGACGCTATGCAGCCGGGTACGCCGTCGCTTCTGGGCTCGCCTTCGGCTGCTGTCTCTACCTCTCGTACGGACTGGTGCTGCTGGCGCCGCTCGCCCTGGCCGTACTCATCGCGGCCCGCCGCTGGCAGCCGATCCCTTGGACACTCGTCGGCATCGCGATCGTGGTCGGCGCCGTCACGCTGGCCGGCTTCGCCTGGTGGGAGGCCTACCCGGTGTTGGTCGATCGCTACCAGGCCAGCATGGCGAGGATCCGGCCCTACGACTACTGGGTCTGGGCCAACGTCGCCGCCTGGACCTGTACGACCGGGCTGGCGGTGTGGGCCGCGCTCCCCGCCGCAACTCGTGCACTCGGGAGCGGCTTCGACGTTGGACGACCGGGTGCCCGTGCGGTCGCCTGGATCGGCGGCGGCGCCATCGTGAGCATCCTGATCGCCACGATCTCGGGCATGAGCAAGTCCGAGGTGGAGCGGATCTGGCTGCCCTTCACCTGGTGGGTGCTGCCACTCGCGGTCCTGCTGCCCACCCGATGGCGGCTGCCGGTCCTCGCCGTCCAGGCAGCCGGCGCCCTGCTGATCCAGCATCTCGTGGTGACGCCATGGTGAGAGGGACAATGACCTACATGACCAAGGACAGTCACGTCCTCGTGGTCGAGGACGATCCGGCCGTTCGCGATGTCGTACGCCGTTACCTCGAACGCGACGGTCATCGCGTGACGCTGGCGTACGACGGCGAGGCCGCGCTCCGGGCCGCCGACAACACGGTCGACCTCGTCGTGCTCGACGTCATGCTGCCCGGCATCGACGGCCTCCAGGTATGCCAGCGACTGCGGACCGGCGCCTCCGGCCGACCGGACGTCCCGGTGATCATGCTGACCGCGCTGGGTGAGGAGGACGATCGGATCGCCGGCCTCTCACTCGGCGCGGACGACTACGTCACCAAGCCCTTCAGCCCCCGCGAGCTGTCGTTGCGCGTGACCTCGGTGTTGCGGCGTACCGCCAACGGCACTGAGCGAAGCGGACCGCAGACCCTGGCTGACGGTGACCTGATCGTCGATCTCGCGTCGCGACGGGTCACGCGGTGCGGCGAGGAGCTGGCCCTGACACTTCGGGAGTTCGACCTGCTGACCTTTCTGCTCGGGCATCCGGGCCAGGCGTTCAGTCGCGCGGAGCTGCTCGATCGGGTCTGGGGCTGGAGCTTCGGCGACCACTCGACCGTCACCGTCCACGTGAAGCGGCTGCGACACAAGATCGAGGACGATCCCGCCACGCCGCGACGCATCACCACCGTCTACGGCCTGGGTTACCGCTACGACCAGCAGTCCGATGAGGAGCCGGATACATGAGTGACCACGATTGGCGCGCCGCCCTGCTCGGCCTGGCGTGCTCGTTGCCGGTGGCGCTGATCGGTGCCTTGCTGCTGCGCCGGCTGCGGTCCCGTTCCCTGACCGTGTCGATGGTCGTCATCACCCTGATCCCGCTCGTCGCACTCATCGCCGGTGTCGTCGTCACGAGTGGGTTCATGCTCACGAAGGAGCTGCGAAGCGGGGCCGTCGTGTGGATCGTGGTGACGCTGGTCTGCGTTCCCACGGCCGTCCTGCTCGGTCACTCGCTGGCCCGGCAGAGCGTCTGGGAGCGCGAGGCCCGGGAGCGCGAACGCACTGCCGAGCGGGCTCGTCGCGAGCTGGTCGCCTGGGTGAGTCACGACCTGCGTACACCCCTCGCCGGCATCCGGGCGATGACCGAGGCTCTCGAGGATCGGGTCGTGCACGAGCCGGTCGATGTCGCGGCGTACGCCCAGCAGATCCGTCGCGAGTCGCTGCGCCTGTCCGCGATGGTCGACGACCTGTTCGAGATGTCGCGCATCCACGCCGGCGCACTGAACCTGTCACTTCGACCGGTCTCGATGGCCGAGGTCGCTCGCGAAGCGGTCGCCTCGGTACATCCGGCCGCAGAGGCCGGCGGCGTCGCGGTGCGGCTACGGGCCGGTGATCCGGTCGGGCCCATCGTCCTCGGCGGCGGCAACGAGCTCGTACGCGTCGTCCGCAACCTCCTCGGCAACGCGGTCCGTCACACGCCGCGTCGTGGCGAAGTCATCGTGTCCACCGGCGCCGACGACAGCGCGGCTTGGCTCCGCGTCGACGATGCCTGCGGCGGCATCCCCGAGCCCGAGCTGTCCACGGTGTTCGACCTCGCCTACCGCGGCAGTGCCGCCCGGGACGCCGTCGCCGACCAGGACACCGCGCCGGCCGGCGCCGGGCTCGGACTCGCCATCGCCCGCGGGCTTGTGGACGCGCATCACGGCGAGATCGGCGTCGCCAACCACGGTCCTGGCTGTCGCTTCGAGATCCGCCTCCCCCTCGCACCGCAGGCGAC
>JALDXR010000365.1:0-4379 GCA_032154865.1 Nocardioidaceae bacterium | reverse complement strand
GGATCACGGTGTTCGACGCGGGTGACGGCGCACCGGCGCTCATGGTGGCTGTCCGAGACCCGGCGGAGTCTCCCACCCGGCCGGCCTGGCTGCGATCGGTGCCCTATGTCCGGCCGGTGGCGCATCTCAAGCACACTGGTAGCTTCGCCCAGATCTACTACGGGCTCCGGGCCGAGCGCGACGGCTACGACGACGCCTTGCTGGTCGGCACCGACGGCGCCATCGCGGAGACGACGATCGCCAACATCGCCTTCGCCGGCGGAGGCGAGGTCGTCTGGCCGGACGCACCGGCGCTCCCCGGCGTCACCATGCAGCTGCTGGAGCCGCGGCTGGCGTCCCGCCGTCGCCGGGTCCGCCTGTCGGACCTGCCGGCGTACAGCGCCGCGTTCATCAGCAACTCGCGCGGTGTGACCCCGGTCGGTCAGATCGACGATGTGACCATCCCGGTCGACGACCGGCTCATGCGCCAGCTCGTCGAGGCGTACGACGCGGTGCCGTGGGATCCGATCTGAGCGGTCGGACCTACTCGGCCATCCCGGAGCTGACCCAGCGGGCGATCAGAGCCGTCTGATCTTCCGACCAGGCTCCGTCGCATGGCATCGTGCCGTCCTCGACCCGCTCGACGATGTCATCCGCGTGCTCGCGTACGTCGTCGTAGTCCCACAGGTCGAAGGCGAACTGCATCGAACTGCGGTCCTTCTCGCGAAACAGCGGCTTGATGTGAGCCTCGAAGCTCACTGGCTCGTCGGGTCCGGGTATCGCGTCCGCCATGTCCTCGACCTCCTCGGTCGTCGCTGATGCCGAGACGCGGCTCCCGGGCGGCCCGGCGGCAGTGTTCCAGGTCCAATATGGCATCGGCAGGTTAGCGGGCGGACGGGCGTCGGTCTGGGAGTTCTCCACCGCGAGCCGCGATCCCCACTCGATGTAAGCGTGGAACAGCGACTGGAACTCGGGGTCGTTGGGCAGTCCGGCCTCGAGTGCCGACTGGTAGAGCAGCGCCGCCCACCTGGCTCGTTGCTCCTCGGACAGGTGCCGGCCGAGGTGCTGCGCCACCATGTGTGGATAGCCGCCGTGCTCGGAGCTGTAGGCCTTCGGGCCGCCGAACACTTCGGCCAACCACTTCGCGACCCGATCGGGATGGTCGTCGGCCATCCCGGAGAACAGCGGAGCCAGCAGCGGGTCGGCCGGGACGTACTTGCCGTAGAACAGCCGGGTCATGCGGGTGAACGCCGCCAGGCCGCCGGCCCATTCGTACGGTGTGGAACCACCCGAGGTGGCGGCGCGGTCGTCGGTCATGCCGCCCAGTGAAGCCAGCCGGTTACATGATGACAAGCACGGCGGTGAGAAGGGCTAGTGGCGTCGTCCGGCCCGGTATAGCGTGACTCTCGGTCGGATCTCGGATCGGGACCTACACGCGGAGCCGGCATGCCCAACCGTTCGGGGGCGACTCGAGTTGTGTCACCGGGGCTGGTCGGGCGAGCCGCGGAGCTGGAACTCTTGGCGTCCGTCGTGATGGCCGCGCCGGCCGTCGCCGTCGTCGAAGGTGAAGCAGGAGTCGGCAAGACCCGGTTGATCGGGGAGTTGCGCGGGCATGCCGCCCTCGCGGACCGGGTGTTTCTGGCCGGCGGGTGCCGACCGATCCGCGAACCCTTTCCGCTCGGAGCTGTGCTCGACTCGGTCCGAGGACTTGGCGACGAGCTCGGGCGCTTGAGGCTGTCGCCGGTCACCGGCGCGTTGCGACCACTGCTGCCGGAGCTCGCGGCATACCTCCCTCCGGGGCTGGAGCCACTGGGCGATCGGTCCGGCGAGCGACACCGAGTGTTCCGCGGCCTGGTCGAGCTGCTGGCGGCGCTCGGCCCGAGCGTGGTCGTGCTCGAAGACTTGCACTGGGCCGACGACCACACGACCGACTTCGTGCGTTACCTGCTGGACGATTCGCCGTCGACTCTGGCCGTCGTCCTGACGTACCGCGGTGAAGAGCTACCCGACGAAGTACGGACACTGGGTTCGAGGCTCCCACCGGCCATCACCGCGACCGAGCTGGAGCTGCGGCCCCTCGATGTCCACGAGACCGGCGTGCTGGCCGCGGCGATCGTGGGAGCGGAACAGGTGTCTCCGGAGTTCGCCAGCTACCTGCACGAGCGCACGTCCGGCCTGCCGCTGGCCGTCGAGGAAGTGATGGCGCTACTCCGCGAGCGAGGCGTCGTCACCCGTCGTGGGGAACGGTGGGCCCGGCGGGCGCTCGGCGATCTCGAGGTGCCGCGCGCCATCCGGGACCATGTCCTGGAGCGGGTACGCCGGCTGCCGCCGGGCGCCGGCTCCATGATCGAGGCGGCCGCTGTGCTCCAGGCTCCGGCGTCCGACCAGCTGATCACCGCCGTCTCGGGACAGCCACCCTCGGCCGCTGCGGCCGGGCTCGGCCAGGCGCTCGACAGCGGAATCTTGATCGAGTACGACGATCTCGTCGGGTTCCGCCATGTGCTCGCCAGCGAGGCGATCTACCACGCGATACCGGGACCTCGGCGCCGCGAGCTGCACGACCGGGCGGCGGACGAGATCGGCGGTCTCGGGTCGGTCGGGCTCGGCCAGCTCGCGCATCATCTCCGACAGGCCGGGCGACTGGACGAGTGGACCGTGGCGAGTGAGAAGGCAGCCGACCAGGCGGCCGAGCTCGGTCACGACGAGGAGGCCGTCCGCCTCCTGGACGAGGTGCTGCGGGAGATGCCCGACGACCTGGCCGGCCGGGGCCGGATCGCCGCCAAGCTGGCCGGCGCCGCCATCGACACGGCCCGTGCTCCCGATGTGGTCGACGTGTTGAATCGAGAGCTGGAGAAGGGGTCGTCGCAAGACTCCCGGGGCGAGCTGCGGTTCTACCTGGCGATCCTGACCGACAACAACGGCGCCGACCCGGCGGCGACGTACCGCCTGCTGACCGAGGCGGTCGCGGACTTGGACCACCGTCCGGATCTCAAGGTATGGGCGATGATCGGCCTCGGGCTGCCGCGCATCGGCGGCGTCCAGGTCGCCGAGCATCTGACCTGGCTCCGACGCGCGTTGGATTGCCTGGGCGAGGTCGACGACCCGGCCTTCGCGATGTTCGCTCGCGGCAAGATCGCGATGATCCTGGTGTCGATCGGCGACCCCGAATGGAAGCGGCTCACCAACCAGATCATCGAACAGACCGGCGACGCGCCCAGCCGGCAGCGCGAGGTCATGGCGTACGGATCGATCGGCCTCGGCGCGTGCTACACGGGCCACCACAAGATCGCTCGGACGCTTCTGACCGCCGCCGAGGCGGGCGCTGCCTCGCTGGAGAACCCGCATCCGACGCTGGTCGTACGCACGGCCAAGGCAGTCCTCGACTACGTCACCGGGACGTGGGACGCCCTGGACGACGAGGTCGCCGCTCTTCTCGACCAACTCGCCGATCAGCCGCGGCACCGCATCGATCTCGACGTCGTGGCCGGCTGCCGGGCACAGACCCGCGGTGAGCACGACGCCCACCACAGGCTGACCGACCTGGTCGGCCAGGTGCACGAGATGGGCGGTGTCGAGCTGCTCGCCGTGCCGGCCTCGGTGCTGTTGCGCGCCACGATCGCGCGGGGCGACATCGACACCGCCCTGAAGGAGGCCGACCGGCTGCTTGCCGCGATCGAACGATCTCCGACCTGGGTGCCGATGACCCGGGCGGTTCCGGCTCTCGTGGAGACCTACGTCGCCGCGGACCAGCCCGAGATGGCCCAGGCGCTACTGGCGCGGGTCGAAGCCGAGTTCCGCGACGTTGATGCTCCGCTCCTCGGACCCGGCACGGATCACGCGCACGGCATACTCGCCACGGCCGAGGGCCGGTGGCGTCCGGCGGCAGAACACCTGCTGGCCGCGGCCGGGGCGTACGACCGGCTGACCTGCCCCTACGAGGCGGCCCAGGCTCGCGAGCGAGCGGCAGTCGCCCTCATCGGCGCGGACAACATCAAGGCGGCCGGAGATCCACTACGAGCTGCCCTGCTGACGTACCGGAGGCTGGGCGCGGGATGGGACGCCGACCGGGTCGCGAGCACCGCCCGCGAGCACGAGATCACGGTGCCGTCCCCACGCCATGGTGGCCGCCGGGGCTACGGCAACGCGCTCTCACCACGGGAACGTACGGTGGCCGAGCTCGCGGCGACCGGCCGGTCGAACAAGGACATCGCCGCCGAGCTGTTCCTGTCGCCGGAGACGGTCAAGAAGCACATGCAGGCAGCGATGCGGAAGCTCGGGGTGCACTCCAGAGCCGCGCTGGGATCCCGACTGAGTCGCCGGAGGTAGTGCCCTCCACGGGACCTGCTGCGCCGGGATATTTGCCCCAATCGGGTTATCGCCCCGACCCGACGACCTGCTCC
>JALDXR010000364.1:0-4386 GCA_032154865.1 Nocardioidaceae bacterium | reverse complement strand
CACCCCCCCCCCACGGCCGGAGCAGCTGATGTGAGGCGCGGACAGACGAACGCACCGGCACGGAACACGTGCCGGTGCGTTTGGTCAGTGAGAAGTCGTCAGGCGATGAACTCTTCGAGGTCGCTCAAGAGCGCGGCCTTCGGCTTGGCGCCGACGATCGACTTGACGACCTCACCGCCTTTGTAGACGTTCATGGTGGGAATGCCGGTGACCCGATACTGCGCGGGCGTTTGCGGGTTCTCGTCGACGTTCATCTTCACGAGATCGATCTTGTCGCTGTTCTCGCGGTAGATCTCCTCGAGGATCGGCGAGACCTGGCGGCAAGGGCCACACCACTCGGCCCAGAAGTCGACCAGGATGGGCTTGTCGGCGCCCAGCACGGTCTGAGCGAAGTCGGCGTCGGTGACGGCCTTGATGTCTGCCACTAGTTCTCCTTGCGTCTGCGGTCGCGGCGCAGCTCCCATCGCCGCGTCTAGGACAACAATGCCGCACCCGGCGGACATTCCTGCCTCGGATGTGTCAGTCGTCGCACCGGCGCGGGCGTCGCCGGCGGCCCGGCCCGGGCGAGCGGGTGACGACCTCCTGTTACGCCGTGACGGCCGAGGCCTCCGCGTGCTCACGATCGGCGAGGAACCGCTCGGCGTCGAGAGCTGCGGCGCAACCGGTTCCGGCCGCCGTGACGGCCTGTCGGTAGGTGTGGTCCACCAGGTCGCCGGCTGCGAAGACGCCGGGCAGGTTGGTCCGGGTCGACGAGCCGTCGACCAGTACGTACCCCTCGTCGTCGAGTCGAACCTGGCCCTTGACCAGCTCCGAGCGCGGGTCGTGGCCGATCGCGATGAACAGTCCGGTCACCGGGAGCTCGCGGGTCCCACCGGTCTCGGTGTCGGTCAACGTCACGCTCTCGAGGGAGCCGTCGCCGTTGACGGCGGACACCTGGCTGTTCCAGGCGAAGCTGATCTTGTCGTTGGCGAAGGCCCGGTCCTGCATGATCTTGCTGGCGCGCAGCTCGTCGCGGCGATGGATGATCGTCACCGACTTGGCGAACCGGGTGAGGAAGGTGGCCTCCTCCATCGCGGAGTCGCCGCCACCCACGACGGCGATGTCCTGGTCGCGGAAGAAGAAGCCGTCACAGGTCGCACACCAGCTGACGCCGTGGCCGGAGAGTCGGTCCTCGCCGGACAGCTCGAGCTTCCGGTAGCCGGAGCCCATCGCCAAGATCACGGCGTGGGCCTGGTGCTCGGTGCCGTCGAAGGTACGGACGACCTTGATCTCGCCGGTCAGGTCGACCGACGTGACGTCGTCGGGCACCAGCTCGGCGCCGAACCGCTCGGCCTGGGCGCGGAAGTGGTCCATCAGCTGCGGACCCAGGATCCCCTCGGGGAAGCCGGGGTAGTTCTCGACGTCGGTGGTGGTCATCAGGGCACCACCCGCCGTCACCGAACCCTCGAAGACCAGTGGGGCGAGGTTGGCCCGCGCGGTGTAGAGCGCTGCCGTGTAGCCGGCTGGTCCCGAGCCGATGATGATGACGTTCCGTACGTCCTGCGACACCGTGACGTGTCCCCTTTCCGAATGCATGGGAGCCGCCCTCAGAGGCGGGCGAACTCAGCGTCTCGTGTAACGCATCGTACGGGTCCTGGATTCCCGTGGGGAGGTCCGACGGCCACGTCGCGATGACGGTATTAGACCCGAATTGCGCAACTAAGGGACGTATGCCGTGATCGTGGCAGGAGGTCCTACGGCCCCTTGAGCGTGGCGGTCGCGAGCACTCGAGCATCCGAGCCGTCGCAGGTGAAAGCCACAGCATTCGTGTCCGGAACGGGCTGACTGATGAGCAGATTTGCGGGCTTGCCGTCGAGCGTGATCGCGACGACCCAGCCGTACGGCAGGTCGGCGTCAGCCGGTGTCGGGCACAGTCCTTCGACCTCGGAGCGGTACCCCCCCGGGTCTAGATCCGTGACCGCCGCCTGTCCGCCCGGCACCGGGCGCTTGTTCTGGTCGGGGAAGAAGGTGTTGGCGACGTCCTTGCCGAACGTGGCACTGGAAAGGGCCGCCGCCTCGCGCTGCAGCTTGGGCACCGTCTCCGAGGACCGAGGGGAGCTCTGGTCTTCGGTGCCGCCACCTCGAGCGCCGCCTTGCGCGGACTCTTGAGCGGATTCGTCGCTGCTTTCGGCAACGCTCCCGCCAGCGTCATCGCTGCCGCTGTCCGATGCGCTGTTGAGCACCGGGACGGCGAGTCCGATCACGCCGACGACGGCCGCTGCGGCAAGGACCGGAGTCAGCCAGCGCCGCTTCGGGCGCATCGGGACGACGGTGGAATCGGGCGATGCGGACGGACCGGCCGTCCGAGCCGATGCTTCGGCGGCGATGGCGCGGTCGAGACGGTCGGCGACCTCAGCCGGCAGCGGGGGGACCGGCACTTGGGCGAGCGTCTCCGGGAGGCCGGCCAGGTCAGCAAGGGTCCCGGTACAGTCCGCGCACTCGCGTACGTGCTGATCGACGGCTGCCTGCCGGCTCGTGTCGAGCGTGCCCTCGGCGTACTCGGCGAGGTCCACGACATCGGGGTGTCGCGTCAGATCAGCCATCGCCGTCACCTCCGGGCTGCTTGTCGCGCATGGTTACCGTCGCCGGTGGGACGGCTGGCCCACGGTGGTGGTTCCCGGCCGGGTCCCCAGTCCGCAGATGTCGAAGCAGCGGCAGCAGCTTGGCTCGTCCGCGCGCGCATCGGCTCTTGATGGTGCCGACGGCGCACTCGAGGATGCGCGCCGCCTCCTCGACCGAATAGCCCTCCATGTCGACCAGCACGATGGCGGCCCGCTGTGGCTCCGGGAGCGTACGAAGGGCTCGCAGCACCGCGCTGCGTTGCTCGATCGCGGCCGCCGGGTCCTCGTCGAGCGTCTCGCCCAGCTCCTCCATCCGATCCTCGTCCTCGGGAAGCGGCTCGGCGGGCCGGGCTTTGCGGCGGCGGACCCGGTCGAGGCAGGCGTTGACGACGATGCGGTGCATCCAGGTCGTGACCGCGGCATCACCGCGGAATGTGTCGGCCCGGCGGAAGGCGGAGACGAGTGCGTCCTGCAAGGCGTCGGCGGCCTCCTCACGGTCGCCGAGCGTCCGCATCGCCACCGCCCACAACCGCTCGCGATGGCGGCGCACCAGGATTGCGAAGGCGTCCGGATCACCGTCGACATGCCGGGCCATGAGAGTGGCGTCATCCGGCCTGTCGTCGGTCACGAAGTGGGACCCTCCACCTGGACTTCGTTGACGATGCCGCGCCAACGGCTGCCCTCGTAACCGGACTCGGGCGGCAGATCCTTCAGCCAGAGCAAGACGTACCGGGTGGTCACGGACTCCTCCAGCGAGTACTTGCTGTGATCCTTGGTGGCCTCCACGGCCTCTCCCTGGCGGGTCCAGTCGTTCGTCTCGGTCGGAGCCTCCGACGGTGGATCTGATGCGGCTGACGTCGTGTAGATCTGGTACGTCGTCGGCGCCGCGCCGTACTGGATGTCGATGTCGGTCACTTCTTGTGGGCTGCCGAGGTCGAGGATCAGCCCCACGCCGTCCTTGAGATTGCCGAAGTCGGACGACGACAGGTAGTAGCTCGTCTCCCACGCCGTTCCCCGGTCGCCATCCGCGGCGAGGTGAGCGTTCTCGGGATACTCCTCGCCGTCCTCGCTCAGGGGATCGAAGGCTTCGACCTTGGCAATGCCGAGCGGCTCGACATTGGTCCCGCCGCCCGAGCTGCGGCTGTCCGGAGCCGGGGCCGATGCCTCCTCGTCGGCGGACTGCCGGCCGACGAGATAGGACACCAGGGCGGCGATGACGACCAGCAGGACGATTCCGAGCCAGATGGGCTTGCGGTGACCCTGAGTGGCCTGGCGGGCCATCTCCCGCGACCGCTCGAGTCGGGACTGCTCCTGTGGCGGCGGCACCGGCCGGGGCCGGGTCGGGAGCAGCGCCGGCGGCTGGCTGTTCGGGACGCCGTTGCCGGCCGCGACGGGGAGTATCCCGATCTCACCGAGCGTGATTTCGGTGTTGTCGTCGAGCATCGACTCGTCCTCGGTCACCAGGGCGAGCTCGTCGGCGATCTCACGCGGACTGGTGAGCGGCGTCTCGTGGTGTCGAGGCGGCTGGCCGAGGATTCGGTCGCAGACCCGGTCGGCGTCGCGGGACACACCGGCGCGGACCTGGCGGGGCCGGAGCAGCCGGCCGTGCTCGGTCGGAGCCGGCGGCAGCCCGAAGCCGCGGCCACCAGGCCAGCGGGCGACCAGGCAGGCGTAGAAGATCCGGCCCAGGGCGCGGACGTCGACCTGTTCGCCGGCGTGGCGGGCGACCGCGTCGGAAGCCGGGTCGTCGGCCGCGGCCGGAGTCGGCGCCGGGGCGGCGGCCCGC
>JALDXR010000363.1:0-4402 GCA_032154865.1 Nocardioidaceae bacterium | reverse complement strand
TGATCGGGACCCGCGATGCCGAGGGGCCGGCCTCGGCCACCGGTCGCAGGTCGAGGGTCTCGAGCCGCTCCAGCTGGAGGCGCTTGAGCGTCGCGCCCTGGCCGACGAAGCCTTCGACGAATGCGTTCGCCGGGCTCGACAGGATCTCCTCGGGCGTGGCGTACTGGGCGATCTTCGATCCCTGCTCGAGGACGGCAATCCGGTCGCCCATCTTGATCGCCTCGTCGAAGTCGTGGGTGACGAAGACGATGGTCTTGCGCAGCTTCTCCTGTACGGAAAGGAACTCTTCTTGCAGCCTGGCCCGGTTGATCGGGTCGACCGCGCCGAACGGCTCGTCCATCAGCATGACCGGCGGATCGGCGGCCAGCGCCCGCGCGACGCCCACCCGCTGCTGCTGCCCGCCGGACAGCTGTCGCGGATAGCGGCTGCGGAACTCCTCGGGCTCCAATCCGACCAGCGACAGCATCTCGTCGACGCGCTCGTTGGTCCGGCGCTTGTTCCACTTCAGCATCCGCGGCACGAGCGAGACGTTCTGCGCGATCGACAGATGCGGGAACAGCCCGATCTGCTGGATGACGTAGCCGATCTCGCGTCGTAGCTTCACGTCGTCGAGCGACAGCACGTCCTCGCCGTCGATGGTGATCTTGCCCGACGTCGGCTCGATGAGCCGGTTGATCATGCGCATCGTCGTGGTCTTGCCGCAGCCCGACGGGCCGACCAGGATGACGATCTGACCGGCCGGAATCTCCATGCTGATGTCGTCGACCGCCGCGGACTTGGTCGCGGGATAGCGCTTCGAGACGTGCTCCAGCACGATGGGTACGCCGGCCCCATTCGATCCGGCGTCGGCCGGCGGCGTCGTCGTGACCTCGGTGGAGTCAGACACGGATACCCCTCGGTGTCGTGAAGCGGCGGACAAGGACGAACGCCAGATCGAACACGATGCCGATCGCGGCGACGAAGAGCACACACGCCAGTGCTTCGTTGGCGGTGTTGGCCGAGCCGAGGTTCGCCAGAGCCCCGAAGGCGTACTGCCCCAGGCCGACGTCGTAGACGATGGCGCCGATCGCCACGATGCCGACGGCCAACTGCGCCGAGACGCGCAAGCCCGCCAGGATGACCGGCCACGCCAACGGCAACTCGATCTGCCACAGCATGCGGAACCGGCTCATGCCCATGCCGCGGGCGGCGTCCAGCATCGCCGGATCGACCGACTGCAGGCCGACGATCGCGTTGCGCAGCGCCGGGAGCAGCGAATAGAGGACGACCACTGGAAACACCGTGGAGAGATTGCGGCCGAGGAACGGGATCAAGATGCCGAACAAGGCGATCGACGGCAGCGTGAAACCCACCGAGACCGAGTTGATGGCCAGGCCCGACAGCCTGGGAGACCGATAGACGAAGACCGCCAGCAGCACGGCGATGACGGCGGCCGCCAGCACGCAGTAGAGCGAGAGCAACGCATGCTGTCGGGTGTAGAAGATCAGGTCGTCCTGGTAGGCCCGGACCCACTCGCCGAAGGGCAAGCCGTCCCCGAAGGCCAACTGGACTTCGCCGTCACCTTCGCCCATGCATCTCCTCCCCTCGGCCGGGCCCTTGGCCGCTCGCCCGGAACTCGGGCTCAACGCGTACGGTGCCCACAAACCCCAGGGACAAGCGCGGACAAATGCACACGAGAGGCCGCGCCCACCGGGCGTGACATGGTGCTCTGCGAGCAGCAGTGACCTTACCGGACGGTCACAATCGCGCAAACAACCCGCGCTCGGCGGGGCGGCGTCGCCTACTCCGCAACGAGCGTGGGCTTCAGCTCGACCAGCCGGGCCAGCAGGCCGTTGACGAACTTGGCCGACTCGTCGGTGGACAGCTCGGAGGCGAGTTGCACCGCCTCGCTCACCGCTACCGCGTCGGGGACGTCCTCGACGTAGAGGATCTCGTACGTGGCGATCCGCAGCAGATTGCGGTCGATCACGGGCATCCGGGCGAGCGACCAGCCCTCGGCATGGGTGTCGAGGAGCTCGTCGATGCGATGCCGATGCTCGGCGACGCCCTCGACGAGGCGCACGGTGTACGGGTTGACCGGCGGGTCGGCGGCCGCGATCCGATCAGGCAGGGTCGCGCCCATCGCGACGCCGCGAAGCTCCGACTCGTACAACACGTCGAGCGCGCGCTTTCGGGCCTTGGTGCGGGCAGCCATCGGATCAGACCGTACGCGTCGTCAGGCGCGACCGAGGTAGGAGCCGTCCCGAGTGTCGACCCTGACCTTCTCGCCGCTGGTGATGAACAGGGGAACCTGGATCTCGTAGCCGGTCTCGAGCCGGGCGGGCTTGGTGCCGCCGCTCGAACGGTCGCCCTGCACACCGGGCTCGGTGTACTCGATCGTGAGCTCCACCGACGCCGGCAGCTCGATGAACAGTGGCGTGCTCTCGTGCATCGACACGATCACGTCCTGGTTGTCGAGCATGAAGTGCGACACGTCGCCGACGATGTCCTCACCGAGATGGATCTGGTCGTAGGTCGTCGAGTCCATGAAGACGTAGGACTCGCCGTCGTTGTAGAGGTACTGCATCTGTCGCTTGTCGACGTTGGCGGTGTCGACCTTGACGTCGGCGTTGAAGGTCTTGTCGACGACCTTGCCCGACAGGACGTTCTTGAGCTTCGTACGCACGACGGCGCCGCCCTTGCCTGGCTTGTGGTGCTGGAACCACACGACCGACCAGAGCTGGCCGTCGAGGTTGAGCACCATGCCGTTCTTCAGTTCGTTCGTCGTAGCCATCGGGCGTGCTGTCTCTTTCTGTGCTTGTGGCTGGGCTATTCACCAATGACCCTATGTGCCGATCACCCTGAGGTCCTTGGACGCGGTCGTCAGGATCTCGGGAGCGTCGGCGTGGACGATCAGGGTGTCCTCGATGCGGACACCGCCGAGCCCCGGAAGGTAGACACCGGGCTCCATGGTGATCGCAGTCCGATCGGGAAGTCTACCCGTGGTGGTCTCCCCCATGAACGGGTCCTCGTGGATCACCAGCCCGACGCCGTGTCCGAGACCGTGAACGAACTTGTCGCCGTATCCGGTCGGCTCGAGCGAGGCGACCACGGCGTCGAACACCGACCGGGTGGTCGCGTCCGGACGCGCGTGCTTGAGGCCGACCGCCTGCGCCGCATGGACCGCCGCGTGGACGTCGCGCTGCCAGTCGGTCGGCTCGGCGCCCACGACGAAGGTACGCGTGCAGTCGGCGTGATAGCCGCGTACGCGAGCCCCGAAGTCGATCTTGAGGAGGTCGCCGCGCTGGACCGTACGATCCGATGGCTGGTGATGCGGGATCGAGGAGTTCGGCCCGGCCGCCAGGATCGTGTCGAAGCCGAGGGCCTCGGCGCCGAGGTCGAGCATCAGGTTGTCGATCTCGCGGGCGAGGTCACGCTCGGACCGACCCAGGACGGGCCCCGCGACGAGCTGCTCGAGCGCCCGGGTGGAGATGTCGCAGGCCTCGCGAAGCGCGGCGATCTCGTCGGCGTCCTTCACCGTGCGGAGGCGCTCGACGGCCTGGTCTAGTCCGACCAGCTCGAGGTCGCCTCCCTCGTCGGCTTCGCGCAGGGTCTCGTGCTGGTCGATCGTGAGGTCGTGCGTCTCGACGCCGACCCGGTGTGCCCCGGTCTCGATCACGAGGGCCGGCAGTCCCGGGTGCAGCGGACCCTTGACGAGTCGCGGGTCGAGGCCGGTCTCGGTCCGACCCTGCTCGATGTAGCGTCCGTCCGTCGCGAACACGGGATCGCCGTCGGCCGGCAGGATCAGCGCGCCGTTGCTCCCGGTGAATCCGGTCAAATAGCGCAGATTGTGAAGCTCGGTGATCAGCGCCGCGTCGAGTTCACGCTGGCCGAGCAGGTCACGCAGGCGGCGTCGGCGGTCTTCGTAGTTTACGGGCACGAGTACACCCTGGCAGATCGCCCCGGTGGGACACCGGGTCGGCTCCGCTTAGAATCCAGCCATGTTCTGGTGGTGGCTGTTCCTCCTGGTGTCGGCCGTCGTGGTGATCTGGTTGCTACGACGCCGACGCCTGCACAGGGACGCCGAACTCCAGGAGTCACTCGACCATCTCGGACCGCAGACGGAGACAAAACGCCCACCGGCCAAGCAGCCGTGGAAGCGACCGGGGTTCGGTCCGGCGCCCCGGATGGAAGCCCTCCGGCTCGGCGAGGGCCCGATGCCACCGGCAGCGGGTGATCTCGAGGACCCGTCCAAGGCGGGACCGCTTCCCGACGACGATGACGGCACCCCGATGCCGATGACGATCGCGGACCTGCCGCCCGACACGGTCAAGCCGCCGCCCCCACCGCCGCCCGGAGCCGCGGACGAGCCGGAGCCTCCGGCGGACAAGCCCGTGGGCCGGCCGCTGACCGAGCCCGTGGT
>JALDXR010000362.1:0-4435 GCA_032154865.1 Nocardioidaceae bacterium | reverse complement strand
ATCGCCAGCCCTTTCGAGTGCTGCTCGGCGCCGGGCCGACCGCCGACCGAGTTCCAGACCGGACGCTGGTCCGGGCAGCAGATGACCTGGGTGACCGGCTCGGCGATCAACTCGTCGACGCTCTGCAGGATCATCTCGCCGTCGGGAACGGAGCGTGGGCCAGCAGCAACACCGTCTCGCGCGCGTCGAGGGTCACCGTGATGAGCATTCGATCGGCGACTACGACAACGTGACCGCACCGTCGCTGCAACCGCGACGCCGTGTTCGAAGGAGTGGATCGGTGCCGGCGACGTCCAGTGTGTCGTCTGGCGCGGACGGCCACTCGACGAAGGAAGTACCGATCCGCGGCGTCATCACCATGCTCCCGGCGCTCACCCCGACCCAGACCTTGTCGGACAGCGACGGCAGCAGGGTCCGCACATCCGAGTATGTGCGTGGCACGGCTCGTGGCATAAAGCTGCTGTTCCCTGCTCTGCGTGGGGTCCAAGAAGAGCCGACGCAAGACGCGAGGGAGCATAGAAACGTTGCTGGCGGGATCGTTGGTTCTGCGCGACGGTGGGTACCAACTTGCCATGGCATCCCTGTTGATCCGAACCCGCGACGACGCAATCGAGATCGAGTTTTCCGAACTCGACGACGAATCGCTCTCCGAGATCCTGGTCACGATCGACGAGAGTCTCGAACGCCGAAATGGCATCTGGGTGCACTCGCGGGACTTCGAGGGGGATGGTCAGCCGAACCGCATGCTCTGGGTGTCGGCCGATCAGCTCGACATCCAGGCCAGCTTCGATGGGGAAACCCCGCCGCCGGCAGGAGCCTTGGCGACAACCGTCCGAGGGACGATGAGCGAGACCTGGGCGAGGACGAGCGAGACCTCGGCAACCGGGGGGCTTTTCACGCGCTGACGCCCGACTGCAGCACACGCATTTTCCTCCATCCAGGGCGTTCTGTGTCGTCGCCTGCGCGGCGCACACGTTTGGCGAACATCTCAATGACGCCGGGCAGTCCGATGATGGTGCGGTTGACCTCGTGCCAGGGAGCGATGTCGTCGGCGCGGCTCATCTCGGCTCCCTCCGCCCGGTGCGTCAGGTCTGGCGTAACGACACCTGCAGAGGACCTCGGAGCAACGGCCCCGGCAAACGCTCAAGCCGGGGCCGCTGCGTCCCCCTGAAGGGCCCCACGCGGAGGGCGGGAGGGCCCGGATGTGTGCGTTCCCGCGATACCGGTCGCCAAACGGCCTGTGGACGGTCGACTCCGGAGAGCGCGCCGCGAGGGTCGAACTCTTGTGGCGCACGGGGCTGCTGTAACACCTAGGGCCTTCTGAAACGGTATGAGGGTGGCGCCCTCCGATCCGACCCGAGACGGCCGGGGGGCGCATCCATGTCTTGCGGCCTCTGAGTAACACCTAGTGCCTCGTCAACTGGCCTTGGGTAGGTAATTGGGTCGGCGGATCTTGGAGCGGACGGCGAAGTGGCGTTTGGGCTGGGCTCGTTTGTTCTTCCAGCGGATGTAGCCGGCGATCGCGGCCTCTTGGGCGGCGTGGTCGGGGTAGTCGGTGCCGTCGAGGGTGAAGTACCGCAGGGCTTGGAACTCGGATTCGATCCAGTTCAGCCAGGACGCGTTGGACGGTGTGTAGACCAGTTCGATGTCGTGGTCGGCGCACCATCTGGTGACCTCGGCCTTCTTGTGAGGCCCGTAGTTGTCGCAGATGACGTAGAGCTTCCCGGTCGGGAACCGGCGGCGCAGCTGCTTGCAGAAGTCGCCGAACTCCGGCCAGCGTTTGCGGTCGCGGAACCGGTAGAACATCTGGCCGGTGGCCAGGTCCAAGGCGGCGAACATGTGCCGCACTCCAGCGGTGCGGGTGAAGGTCGCCCGCAGCCGGTTCGGACGCTTGGTCGGGAACCATCCCCGGCCGGGCCGTGGCTGCAGGTTCAGCGGCCCGAACTCGTCGACACAGATCACCCGCCCATCGGCCGGCGGATGGTCATACAGGTCGAGGATGCGGTCCTTCTTCGCCGCGAACTCCGGGTCGCTGCTGTGCTTCCAGGTCTTGGTGGCCTGCCAACAGGTCCCAGCCTCACGCAGGATCCGGCGGATCGTCTCGGTCGAGACCGAAAGCCGCGCCCGCTCGGCCAGATAGCAGCGGAGCTTGGCCAGGCTCCACGTCGTAAACGGCAGTCCCAGCTCGCACGGCCGACACGAGGCGATCCGGCAGATCTGTTCACGTGCGGCCGGGCCGATCCTGCGGGCCGGGCCGCCGCTCCATTTTGGGTCCAAAGCATCGAACCCGTGCTCGTTGAACTCGTGGATCACCCGCCGCACATACCCCTGCGACGTCTGGAACAACTCGGCGACATCCGGCACCGGCCGGCCCGCTGCCGACGCCAGCACGATCGCGGCCCGCCGCAGCCTGATCGGCTGTCTCGACGTTCGAGCGATCCGCTGCAACCGCCGACCCTCCTCGACCGACAACTCCCGCGCGAACACCTCAGGCTTGCGCGCCACACGACCACCTCCACGCGCAAGCCTCGAGAACCGAGCGCCTCAACACAAGCCGACACGATTACGACACAACCCCAGTTGACGAGGCACTAGTGGGAGTCGGCGAGCTCCGAGGGCTGACCGGGGATGTCCTTGGTCGCGTCGCCCGGAGGGTACGCGACCTCCCCTTCGGACACGACCTTGCCGTTGGTGATCGTCATCAGCCGTGTGACGCCCGCGATCGCCATGCGGGGGATGGTCTGGAGGTTCTCGCGGGTCACCACCAGGTCGGCGTACTTGCCGGTCTCGATCGTCCCGCGGTCGTCTTCCTCGAAGCTGGCGAAAGCGTCGTTCGCGGTGATCAGCTGGAGCGCGTCGTCGACGGTGACGGCCTCCTCGGGCAGGAAGCCACCGTTCGGCGACCCGTCGAACTCGTGCCGGGTCACGGAGCGCTGAATTCCCCACAGTGGGTCGAGGACCTCGATGCTGAAGTCGGTGCCGCCGGCCACCCGCAGCCCACGCCGGAGCATGGTGTGCCAGCGATAGGACTCCCGCTTCGCCCGCTGCTTGCCGAGCGCATCGAAGGTGAACCAGTGGTCGGACGTGGGGAAGCTGAGCTGGATGCTGGCCACGACGCCCTTGGCCGCCATCCGGTCCAGCAGGTCGTCACCAGCCACCTGAACGTGCTCGAGCGCCCATCGATCCGACGGCGTCACGCCGGCCGCGTCGTAGGCGTTGAGCATGGTCTCGACGCCCCGGTCGCCGATGGCGTGGGCCGTGATGTTGTAGCCGAGCTCCTGGGCTCGGGCCACGTCCCGGTTGGCTCGGTCCTGGGCGAGGAACAGGATCCCGTTCGGGAACCCCCACTCGTACGGATCGTCCGCGTAAGGCTCCCGTAGGGCGCAGGTGCGCGGTCCGAGCCAGCCGTCGGCGTACATCTTGACGCCGAGGACCTTGAACCATTCGTTGCCGAAGCCAGTGGTCCAGCCAAGCTGGGCGGCTGCCTCCATCGCACCCACCTGCCAGCGGATCAGGTGACGTACCTTCAGCCGGCCCTCGGCATGCAACTGCATGAGGGCGTCCATCACGGACAGGTTGGTGAGCCCGGCGTCGACGATCGTCGAGATTCCGAGCTTGGCCGCCTCCTCCTGCAGGGTGAGGATCTGGCTGCGCAACAACTCCGTCACCGGACCGTGGGTTGGGGCACCGTCCGACGGCGAACGACCCTGGTTGTACGTGTTCACATGGCCCTGCCCCGTCCGCCGACGACCCTCGAAGGACGCCTCCTCGTCGTGGCCGAGCCAGCGAGGCTGGTAGGTCGCCGGGTTGGTGCTGAGGGTACGAAGGATGTGGGCGTGCTGGTCCCGGAAACCCGGGGCCACGAAGGCTCCGCGCAGATCGATCGACCGAGTGGAGTCACCCACCCAGGTCATCACCTCGCGATTCGAGCCGACCGCGACGATCCGCTGTCCTTTGATCGCGACCGCCTGCCGGTGCGGACCACGGACACCGGTCCAGATCGTGCCCGAGTGCAAGACGATGTCCGCGCTGCCGGCGTCGGCCGACGACGCGACCGCACCGAGTGCGCGCCCAACACCCGTGGCGCTGATCGCCGTCGCCCCGGCACCCACCCCCAGTGCCTCGAGCACCCGCCGTCGACTGACCTCATACTCACGCAACGCCTCATCAGCCATCCGCTGGCGTGCGTCCCGTTCGCGGTCTCGCATGATCGGCCCCATTCATGTGGTTGGGTGAGTAGCAATCACGCGTCACCGTAAGCAGGCCCGACGAAGCACGTCACTGGACAACTGTCGGAAGGCGTAGGGGGCCGTTCAAACACCCGTACGGCCTGACGAATGGAGTGCATGATGCTGATCGTCATCGCGCGGTATCTGGTGGCCGACGGTCACGAGTCCACGGTGGCTGACCTGCTGGGGGAGAACGCGACAGCCAG